>DAORAG010000098.1:0-9035 GCA_035344095.1 Cyclobacteriaceae bacterium
TGTTTATCGGCTTGACATTGACAGCCACAGCGATGGTGGTCAGATTCAGGCGACTATCAAGAAACCCACGCCCTATCTAGGTTACAGTTTGATAATCTTTTTAAATTACTAGCTAAATATCACGCTATGAACGTTGAGGCGCGCGCTGTGAGAGAATCACAGACGACAATCACTGAACTTATGGTTCCGTCCTATGCCAATTTTGGCGGAAAAATTCATGGCGGCACACTGCTATCCCTTATGGACAAAGTGGCGTATGCAACTGCCAGCAAACATGCGGGCACATATTGCGTAACTGTTACTGTTGACAAGGTGGAGTTTCTCCAGCCTGTGGAAGTAGGCGAACTTGTGTCAATGCATGCCTCGGTCAACTACGTTGGGCGGACTTCACTTGTAGTCGGCATCCGAGTAGAATCACAAAACATCAAAACCGGAGTTGTAAAACATACGAATTCGTCTTTCTTTACCATGGTTGCAAAAGGTGATGATGACAATCCCACTCAGGTGCCCGCGCTGATCCTGGAAACCAAGGAAGATGTGAAACGCTTTATCGAAGCCATGCAAATGAAAGACATCAAAAATTCTGTGCGGGAAAAGATGGATGACGCCAAGTCTAACATCGAAGTGGAGCGGGCTGGCGAAGTACTGAAAAATCAACGTTGTATTCTAAAGTATAAAATTTAAAAATTCATGACCAGGTCAATTTTGTTTATTATTCTATTTTCTGTCTGTTCAATCGCTTCCGCGCAATACCCAGCTATCCTGTCGCAGCGCGAGCAGTCCAAGGTTATTGATGAACTGCTGAACGATCGACTTGAGAATTTACTGCCAGCATTAATGAAACGCGAAGGCATCGACATGTGGGTTGTCATTTCCCGTGAATACAATGAAGATCCGGTAATAAAAACTTTCTTACCATCCACTTGGATGGCCGCAAGGCGAACTACCATGTTAGTAGCGTTTGATAAGGGTAACTCGATGGAGTACCTGGCTGTAGCCCGATATGATGTAGGCAAAGTGTTTAAGCGCGCCTGGAACCCGGAGGAGCAACCAGATCAATGGGCACGTCTCGGAAAAATAATCGAGGAACGTAATCCTAAAAAAATTGCTGTGAACAAAGCAGCCAACTGGGGGCATACCGATGGACTTACATCCAACGACTATGACAACCTGATCAGGGTACTTCCTAAGAAACTTCAAGGTAATGTCACCTCAGCAGAAAAACTGGCAGTAGCATGGTTGGAGACGCGTACAGAAAAGGAAATGGCAATTTATCCCCACATCTGCCGGATAGCTCACGAAATTATTGCTGAGGGGTTTTCGGACAAAGTCATTCAGCCGGGTGTAACCACTTCTGATGATTTGGTGTGGTGGTATCGCGAAAAAATTAAAGAATTAAAACTTGACACCTGGTTTCATCCCAGTGTAGATATTCAACGTGAAGGGCAGCAAGACAACGTCATTCGTCCGGGCGATTTTCTACACGTAGATTTTGGCATCACTTATTTACGATTGAATACAGACACTCAAGAACATGCCTATGTTCTTAAGGCTGGAGAGACCGATGCTCCATCATATCTGAAAGAAGCCTTCAAAAAAGGAAATCGGCTTCAGGATATATTCACCAACAACTTCAAGGAAGGCAAAACCGGAAATCAGGTATTGGCGGAATCCAGAAAGCAGGCACTCGCAGAGGGCATTACACCATCTATATACACGCACCCTATCGGATATCATGGGCACGCTGCTGGGACTACGCTGGGAATGTGGGATATGCAAGATGGGGTTCCGGTCACTGGTGATTATCCACTTCACCTCAATACAGCATACTCAATCGAACTCAACTGCACAGTTAACATCCCCGAATGGAAAAAGGATATCAGAGTAATGTTGGAAGAGGACGCTTATTTTGACGTGCGTGGCGTCAATTACATTGATGGCAGGCAAACGGAAATCATTCTAATTCCAAAGCCGATGCCGAACGTAAAATAACAACAATCCTGACTTGAACTTAGCCAACGCCCAGGTGATTGACTGTTAACATGAATTTTTTAAGGAAGGTATATACAGTCTATGGGATGCTAATTTTCGGACTGTTGTTCCTCGTTTTCTTTTTTCCTCTGCTCATTCCCATCATTTTTAAAAGTCAATTTCGGCTAATTGGCGTTTTCAACCGGTGGTGGGCCAAGTCGTTGTTTTTCCTCATTGGCATCCCCACGAAAGTGGAGTACAGGCAGCCGCTCGATCCAAAGAAGCAATACGTTTTCGCTCCTAATCATTTTTCCTTCATAGATATCCCCACAATGGGTCTTAATACCCATAACACCATCTTCGTAGGCAAAAGCGAAATGGAGACTGTGCCGCTTTTCGGCTGGATGTATAAGAACCTTCATATCACTGTTGACAGAACAAAGTTGAAAAGCATGTATTCAACTTTAGTAAAATCATTACAAGCCCTTGACGAGGGTAAAAGCCTCACCATTTTTATCGAAGGTGGAATCTACACCGATAAGCCACCTAAGATGGTAAGATTGAAAGACGGTGCATTCAGGGCGTCTATCGAGAAACAAATCCCCATCGTACCCGTCACCATTCCTCACAATTGGATACTTTTGCCGGTGGAGCCTATGCTATTGCACTGGACTCCCACCAAAGTTATCTTTCACGAGCCCATAGATGTGACTGGAATGACTTTGAGTGATATTAATAGTCTAAAGGAGAAAGTATATAAGGTCATTGATGACGAATTAAGGAAACAAAATCCGAACGTGAGTTTCTAAAAATGAAAATCGACAGAGCTACATTAGAGAAAATTGCACACCTGGCGCGCCTTGAGCTTGATGAAAAGGAGGTTCCTAAGTTGCTGGAAGACATGTCGAGAATGATTTCATTTGTTGAAAAACTAAAAGAAGTGGACACAACCGGAGTGGAGCCCCTTACCACTATGTCACATGAAATCAATGCAGTTCGCGAAGACAAAATAAAAAATCAACTCAGTACAGATGACGTGCTGAAAAATGCGCCAGACCAAGAAGGCAGCTATTTCCGCGTACCCAAGGTGATTGAATAATCACTATAACTCCTGGTACATTATATAAGCGTTCGTTGGTCCAAGCTTTGGATGTTGAAAAGCATTTGGCACTTCACCGATGATTTTAAATCCGATTTTCTGCCAAAGTTTGACAGCGGGCAAATTGGATTTGATCACAATATTGAATTGCATCGCTTTGTATCCAAGTCGTTTCGCTTCTTCAAGAGAATATCTCCCCATAAACTCACCAATTCCCTTTCCAGCATGACGTGGGCTAACCATGTATGAGCCGTTTGCTACATGCGAACCCCGATCTGGCATGTTAGGTTTGATCGTGAAGGTCCCCACCATCTCTCCATTTTCTTCCACAATGTAAACATGCTTGTCAGGCGCCAGCCAGTACGCCATCATTTTTTCCCTGGTTGAATCAGGATGAAACACATAGGTTTCACCGCCAGCGATTACCTCCTTTATAATGGCCCAGAGTTGGTCATGGTCCTTTGCTAACACTTTTCTAACCGATAAAGTATCGTTCATGGTTATCAAAAAGTCAAAACTAGTAAAAGACAAATCTCCTTCATGCTATTCCCCGACTTTCATTTTATCGGCTACCTACGTAGTTTGCGCCCCAAATCGAGCTAGCCAATGCATGCATTACAGTTCTGGAAATCATGGGCAAAAATTTATCAGCAAATTGGGCTAGCTGTTGCGTTGGTATTTGCTTTCAGCCTCTGCTATCTGTGGTATTCCTGGATGATTGCGCCTGCCCCTGCGCTTAATTGGCTCCACATTCAAGAGCAGGAAGAAGTCGCTGTTCCAGCCCACACTTTTCAACATGGTTTGCTTGACTTAACCGTTCCTGGCGACAATTATCTGATTTTCGAACGGCTGCTAGGAGACACGTTAAGACCAAATGTGACTGCCGGATACATCTTCCTTTGCGCGCTGGTCATCGGCATGATCTCCTCACTTACCATCATCACTGTGCTCTCCCGGTTTTGGTACTTATTGGGGATGGGTTTGTTCATTCTGTTCATTGTTAGCTTTCGTCTGGAGATCATCAATATGTTTGGAATGCCTAACAAGGTATTTACTATCATCACTCTGGCATGTTATGTCATTCCCAGTTTCTTTTTTCAATTCTTCCGTCCATCAACGTCCTTTGCTACTCGACTGTTGACGTTCTCCATTATTACAGTACTATTAGCTATAGTAGTTTATTCTTTTAGTGGTGTAGACTACCCGTTCCTTCATCTTTCAGTGACCGGTGTGACTGCCGGTATAGTGTTAAGTGTTGTTTTTATTTTGATGGTGGCCCATGAGATCCTGGCTTCCTTTGTGTTTGTGGCCAGTCAAGCCACAACACAGAGTAAGAGCTTGAACCATTTTCTGATCATCAGCGTGATTTACATGGTCAATCTGGCGCTAGCTTATTTACACAAAATCGGAACGATTGAGTGGAATTTCCTTTATGTCAATCTCTATTTGCTACTTAGCATATCCGGCATACTTGGGGCTTGGGGGTTCCGGCAAAGACAGCCACAGTATCAGGGAATTATTGATGCAGATCCATTTGGAACGCTATTGTACCTGGGTCTTGGCACTATATGTTTCACTACTATTGGATACTTCCTGAGCACTGCCAACGATCCAGCTCTTTCCACAATAGATGATGCAATCATATATAGCCATCTTGGCTATGGCATTATTTTCCTCACCTACATCATGTCAAACTTTGTTGCTATGCTGGCGAAGAATATGCCGGTGTACAAGGTGCTATATAAGCCAAACAATATGCCTTACTTCACCTTTCGACTAGGTGGATTGATTGCTACCCTTGCTTTCTTTTTTTACAATACCTGGCAAGTACCAGTGCAAAATGCGTTCAGTGCGTACTACAATGCCGGTGGTGATCTGTACAAAGTGATTGGCAACCCAACATACGCTGAGGCCTTTTATCAGAGGGCTGGGGAATATGGATTTCTCAATCACCATTCTAACTATGCCATAGCCAATATTGAGGGTGCTAACGCAAACGCCATCAGAGAGAGAAATTTTTATAATAGGGCTAGCCAACTAAGGCCAACAGAATTCTCTTTCCTAAATCTGAGCCAAACCTTTCAACGTGAGGGATCATGGCTTGAAGCCATGCTTGCGCTGCAAGAAGCTCGAAAAACATTCAATGACAGCGGTCCTATTCAAAACACACTGGGACTGGTCTACTCGAAACTCAACCTTCTCGATTCATCGTTGTATTTTCTTCAGCGTGCCATGGATGACAACCTTACAAGGCAAGGTGCGCAAACAAACTTCATAGGTGTAGCCGCAAAAAATAATTTAAACGTTCCTGCCGATTCTCTCTTAAGGCTACTCAAGTCCGACAATCAGGGGACGAAGAGTAACGCATTGGCTTTTGCAAATATGCAGGGCACCAAGGTTAACTTTGAATTTGACGTATTGAGAGATACCACGCTCAATTTGTTTTCTGCAAGTTTGATCAACAACTACCTGTTAAATCACCTTGGCGAATTGGATAGCATTACTATTAATAAGGCAATCACCATCGCGAAGAAACCATCAAATAGTGACTATAGTGAGGCCGTCTTGTTTTCATCTGCACTGGCACTCTATGAAAGCGGTTCCATTGGCCGTGCCTATTCCCTCCTGGAAGAGGTCGCGATAAGAAGCAGTGATCAGGATAAGTACAATTCAATATTGGCAATGTGGTCATTGGAGCAAAATGCTCCGTTTAACGCAGGTAAATTTTCAGACTATATCGCCAACCAAAATAACCCGCAATACCTTCCGGTTGTTGCTGCATCGCTAAGCGAGTCAGGCAGAATCGGAGAATCATTGGTGAAATGGGATTCGTTACGGAGCATTGACTCAACTTACCTTCAGGTATCGCAACAAATGATCAATGCACTTGCCGCAAGTCCAAATCTTGTGAGTCGTTTTTCAAATGAAGAAAAGTATTTTTTCACTCAATTCAGAATAACACCTCTGGACACGGTCCAATTTGATCGAGTACTGAGACAAATTGACGATGACGATATTAAGGGCCGGGCAATTCTTGACACCAGTAAAAAGTTGTTTGAGATGGACGAAGCGGATGCCGCTATAATACAGTTTCAAAAAGTGAAAGACTTGCAACTAACTGATCGAGATTTGTATCAAAGTATTTTGCATTTTGAGTTGGATCTGCTGGCAGAGAAAGGAGACCTGAGAAGCCTGGCCAGACAAATCAATAATCAGCAAATAAACTTTGAAGGCAAATGGCAAAATCAAAAAATCTATTTTCAGGCCAAGCTGAGTGAGGTGTCCGGTGACTCAGTTACGACCAGCCACCTCTATGACTGGCTTTCGACTGCAAATCCATTTGACGAGGAGGCTGTGATTGACGCTGCAAATTACGCTAAGTCCCACAGTGATGATCGACTGCGTTCTTATGCAATTCTTACTGACGCGCTACACTCCAACGACCATTCTATAAAGCTTCTTAAAGCCTATTGTTTGGAGGCAGCGAGGATGGGATTTTACGAATATTCGAGAAGTGCACTTGAACGCCTAAGGGTATTGCAAAGCCCGGAGAGAATGCGTCAGTTTCTACTGGATAACCAAGAAACCTTTCAGCCTGTAATGCAGTAGCTTTTATATAACCAGTTCTCCAAGTACGAAAGAATCTGCTAGTTTTGTTCGTCTAATTTGAAACTCATGGATCAAGTCAAAAGAATTCCCCTCAACGATTTACACGAAAAACTTGGTGCCAAGATGGTGCCTTTTGCTGGTTTCAATATGCCGGTGCGCTACTCTTCAGATATCGAGGAGCATATGGCAGTTCGCAATGGGGTTGGCGTGTTTGACGTATCCCATATGGGCGAGTTTACCGTGAAAGGACCAAAAGCACTGGATCTTATACAACGCGTAACTACCAATGACGCCAGTAAATTGATAGATGGACAGGCGCAGTACTCATGTCTGCCGGACAATGATGGTGGGATCGTAGACGACTTGATTGTTTATAAGATCAAGGATGATGACTACATGCTGGTGGTGAACGCGGGTAATATCGATAAAGATTGGGAATGGATCTCTAAACACAACACACAGGGAGCGGATCTAAAAAATATTTCTGATGACATTTGTCTTTTTGCAGTGCAAGGACCCAAAGCCACTGGTATTCTTCAGAAGTTAACCAAGACTGACCTTGGCGCAATAAAATATTATCATTTTGCAATCGGTGAGTTTGCAGGAGTATCTGATGTGGTGATGAGTAATACCGGCTACACTGGTTCAGGAGGTTTTGAAATCTACGTGGCATCGAAGGACGCGGAAAAAATATGGCACGCAATTTTTGACGCTGGCAAAAGCGATGACATTAAACCTATCGGCCTTGGCGCGAGAGACACATTGAGGCTTGAAAAAGGCTTCTGTCTGTATGGCAATGATATCGATCACACTACATCACCACTTGAAGCTGGACTGGGGTGGATCACCAAATTCACAAAAGACTTCACAAACTCTTCCAATCTCAAAAGACAAAAGGAAGAAGGCGTTCGCAGAAAACTTGTTGGCTTCAAAATGATTGACAAAGGAATTCCACGTCACGATTACGACATCAAAGACAGCAAAGGCTCAGTGATAGGGAGAGTGACTTCGGGAACAATTTCTCCAATGTTAGGAGTAGGTATCGGACTGGGGTACGTAACAACTGAAAATGCAAATCCTGGCTCGGAAATTTTTATTGCGGTGAGAAATCGTGACTTAAAAGCCGAGGTGACCAAGGTGCCTTTTGTTTAGTCAGAACCATGATAGCCGTGATTAATCAAACGAATCATAGTTCCGACTAATATGAAGACCATTGACGTTTGCCTGAGTCCTGAACTCATTCACCTGTATGACGTTAGCAACAAAACTGTGGTCGTTGTTGATATTTTGCGGGCCACGAGTTGTATGGTTACGGCTTTTGCACATGGCGTTGAAAGCATCGTTCCCATCGCTGATGCCGATGAGTGCATGAAAATGAAGTACAAGGGTTTTGTGGTTTCCGGTGAACGTAATGGACAAAAAATTGAAGGATTCGATAAAGGGAACTCACCGTTTGAGTACATGGAGGATGCCATTAAAGGATTGAAGATTGCCTTTACCACAACGAACGGAACGCAAGCAATCGAAAAATCAAAAGGTGCAAGACAAATTCTAATCGGATCATTTTTGAATTTATCTGCCATTACCAAGTATCTCTTGATGAGCGATCATAACATCCTGATCGTGTGTGCTGGATGGAAAGGAAAGGTAAACCTTGAGGACAGTCTTTTTGCAGGAGCCCTAGTTGACAAATTGAGAAAGCATATTGAGCCTGACTGTGACGCACCAATTGTTGCACAGGAACTTTACCTATCAGCAAAAAATGATATGATGAAGTTTCTGAGCACGTCATCTCACGTAAAGCGATTGAACAAACTAAACATTCACAAAGACATTGAATTTTGTCTTACACCGGATCAATATGATGTGATCCCGGCATTAAAGAGAGGTGAATTGCGTTTACTGTAACTTTGGATTCTGGCGATGACGATTCTGGTCCCGCACTGACTTTTTTTCCAGATTTCTTTGAAATGCCTCTGTAAGATTTACACCCGTCTGATTCGCGAGGCACAGCAACACCCATAAAACATCGGCCATCTCATCACCGAGATCTTTGTTTTTGTCTGAAGGCTTCTCCGACTGCTCGCCATACCTCCTCGCCATAATCCTCGCCACCTCTCCTACTTCCTCAGTAAGGATTGCCATATTGGTAAGTTCGTTGAAGTACCTGACACCTGTGGTCTTAATCCATTTGTCAACCGTCTTTTGTGCTTCTTCGATCGTCATTTTGTTTTAATTTTTATCAGCTCCTCAAAGTCAATATCCATCACTTCAAATTTTTCCCAACCTACAAAATCAAAGTGCCACCATTCAGACGCATATACTTTGAATCCGTGTTTTCCCATTGCCGACCGCA
>DAORAG010000099.1:0-9005 GCA_035344095.1 Cyclobacteriaceae bacterium
GGCAAGCGCGGCTTTGGGATTTCCTTATGTTGTGGGTTCCGTTTCTGATAATGGGTCTATCGGGGCGGCTGCCGTAGCGGGTACGCCAGGTTTTTTGGCTGAGCTGGGTCAGTGCGGGCGGTGGAGCCCAGACGAAGTTAAAACTTACTGCGATGCGACTCTGAATGTGTTAAGGCATCTGGGGGTTTTGAGAGGAAAACCGATTGTTAGTGATGATGTAGCGTTCCTCTCTAAGATGCAGGTGTCCTTCGCTGGAAAAGATGGTTGTTGGTATCCGTCTATAAAATTGCAAGACGTTGTGAGCAAGGGAGACAAGTTGGGTGAGATCAGAGATTTCTTTGGCAATGTTCTTGAAGAGTATTTCGCGGAAAGCGGTGGAGTGGTATTGTATTTAGTCACATCGCTCGCGATTGTCAGTGGCGACCCGTTGGCTGCCGTGGGCGTTGAGTAAAATCTATTCAATTTACCTTGCCATGAAGTATCAAATCTGGCTCCAATGATTCGATATGTCTCGACTTATGTGTTGTCGCTAGTTTCTATTCTGGCGTACTCGCAACAAACAGGTGTAGTTGATTATCCATACCTCGGTATTAGGTTTACCATTCCAAGTGGATGGAAAGGTGCCGAAAGTGGCGGTGGCTATGTCATTGCATCCGATACGCAGCCGGGTCTGGTGCTGATGGCACCGCATGAAGAGAATGACTTAGCCGCGTTGAAAAGGGAAGCCGAGGCTGGGCTACGGGACGAAGGTGTGGTGCTTTCGAAGTCGGGTGAGTTTGAAAGTATTGGTGCTGGTGGAGTGGGGGCTCTGTTTGAAGGCGTAATTCAGGGCCAACAGGCAAAGGCATATGTCATTGGTGTCATTAACCCTTTTGGCACAGGAGTCACTATTATTTCTGCCTCAACAAAGGAATCATACTCCGATGCACATCGTAATCTGGCCAGAGAGTTGGCGCTCAGCTTGAAATTTTCTGAGCCAGTGGAACCCCCGGTGACACAGGAATGGCGTGATGCCCTGAAAGGAGCTAAGCTGACTTATTTGAAATCAAACTACAGCAGTGGTGGATCCGTTAACGGCTATAGTACTTATAGCGGCTACAGTTCTCACAATGAAATTACGCTTTGTGCAAATGGCCAATTTTCATATTACAGTAACAACAGCATGTCTGTTGATACGGGAGGAGCATTTGCTGGAGGCGCTGGAAACGACTCCGGGCAGGGACAATGGAAGGTGGAGGCTAATGGCCAAGGTCAGCCAACATTAGTTCTCAAGTTCAATGATGGAAAAAACTATTCTTATACATTATCCTACGAAGACAAGAAGACCTACTTGAATAACACGCGTTATTTCAGAACCTATGATTCAAAATGTAACTAATAACTCGTCAATGAAATTAATTTTAGGCTTCATCTTTTTGATGTTGGCCTTGTCAGGCAAAGCACAGGAAATTGTAAAAGATAGCCTCTATATAGTCACCTATACTACCGGACCCTCCTGGGACCAATCAAAAGCGCCAGGAGATCAGCCTTACTTCAAAGAGCATTCACAACATCTTTCGTCTCTTAGAAAGGCAGGTGTTATTACTATGGGGGCACGATATGCCGAGAAAGGAATAATTGTGATCAAGGCAAAATCATTATCGCATGCGCAAGAGATTGTGACCAGCGACCAGGCCATCGCCAATCAGTTATTCAATACAGACGTTCAAAAGCTGAGTGTATTTTATCCTGGGTGTGTGGAGCGGTGATTTCAACTAGTCCTTTGCAAACTGAAATGAAATTGATTTGCCATCGCCCGAAGTGATTGCTTCAAGTCGATCACCATTGAGAATGTATTCAATTTGTTTGGGGAAGTCGTGATTCGGATTTTCGCAAATAAAACCTGAAGGCGTCAGTGCAGTGAATTCAAAGTAAACCGGTTCCTCATTTTCGGGAACGTCTGCTACATAGAAAAGCTTTCCTTCTTTTTCGATGATTTTGATTTTTTCCAGGAAAGAAGTATCAGATCCTGTGAAAGTGACTCCCCAGCCTTGCCAGCTGCCATCGGGCAGTCTCTCCCAGCGTTCATGTGCGGTCCTTCCGGTTTTCGTGTTCGTTCTGTTCCAGGTTCCTTGTATCCATTCCAGTTGATCAAGCTTTTCGGATTTGGGCTGGTTACAGCCAATGATTGTGAGTATTGCTAATAATAGGATGAGTTGTCTCATAATTCGCTAGACAGAATATAAATATAATGATCAACTCACATCTTGTTTGATGCTTGTATCAACCACAATAGTCTAGACATTTAGTTAAATTGTCATTCTATGCCTTTGGAACAAGATGTAAAGCAGAAATTCACTAACGAATACCAGAAGGTGTTGGTAAATATTTTATTCACTAGCAGTTGGTTGAACCAGAAAAATAGTGGTCATCTAAAAAAGTACAATCTGACACCTGAGCAATTTAATGTGCTTAGGATTTTGAGAGGAAGTCATCCCGAACCCCTGCGACTAACTGACATCGCTGATCGAATGATTGAAAAGAACAGCAACTGCACGAGGCTGGTAGAAAAACTCAGAGTCAAGGAACTGGTTAACCGAGAGCTTAATCCATCCAATCGAAGGCAGGTGAAAATTTCCATTACCCGGGCAGGGTTGAAATTGCTGAGTGAAATCGACAATGAATATAGTCAGTGGCTAGCCATGTTACAAGGTATTTCAGAAACGGAGGCCCGTGAACTGAACAGGCTGTTGGACAAATTGAGGGATAAACCTACTCATTAATACTGGAACTTCTCCACTACATTGCTAAATTGGGAAAATATGATTTTTTGAGATGAGTGTGGTATCCACTGACATGCTGGAAATGGCTGTGCGGTTTGTCAATAGCACGTCTACGCATATTTTTCTAACCGGGAAGGCTGGAACCGGAAAAACAACTTTCTTGAAAAATCTGGCTGAGCGCACCCACAAGCAGTTTGTCGTTGTAGCGCCTACAGGAATAGCTGCGCTTAATGCGGGCGGTGTAACAATCCATTCTCAATTCTTGCTGCCTTTGGGGTTGTTTTTGCCAGGGAAAGATGGGAGTAGTTACCTGAGGGATGGTGACAATTGCTATACCCAGGACATGCTGGCCAAAAAACATCCGCTCAATAGTGCGAGAAAGCAGGTCTTGCGATCCATTGATTTGTTGGTAATTGATGAGGTGAGTATGCTTCGTGCGGATTTGCTTGATGCCATTGACTATCGACTCCGATCTGCCCGAGGAAATTTTCGACAAAGCTTTGGAGGAGTGCAGCTACTGATGATTGGTGACCTCTACCAGTTGCCACCGGTAGTAAAACGTACTGACGCAGAGCTATTGAATAAATTCTACGACACCCCGTGGTTCTACGAATCGAAGTCCTTAAAGCAGGATAATTTCACGTATATCGAATTAGACAGGATTTTTCGACAGAGTGATACAAGTTTCATCAACATTCTCAACAACCTCAGGTGCAATACTCCATCTGTTGAAGATGTTGATATTCTCAACCGGCAATTTAAATCGGCTGAAGAAATTGAAAACCTCAAAGAAGTAATTACACTTACCACGCACAACTATAAGGCGGATGAACTGAATGCCCGCGAGCTTAGGAATTTGTCGACTAAGTCACACTTTTTTGATGCCCATATTGAAGGCGACTTTCCTGAGTCGATGTACCCCGTACTATCCAGAATTGAGTTAAAAGAGGGGGCTCAAGTGATGTTCGTCAGAAATGACAATGAAGATCAACTGTATTTCAATGGCAAGCTGGCCACTGTTACATCAATTGAAGACGATGAAGTCATTGTAAAACTGTCTGATCAAGGAACGACATTCACCCTAAAAACAGAAAAGTGGGAGAACAAAAAGTATTCTGTCAATCCAAGCACAAAAGATCTGGAGGAAGAGGTCATCGGTTCGTTTGAGCAGTTTCCGATAAAGTTGGCCTGGGCTATTACCGTCCACAAGAGTCAAGGGCTGACATTTGATAGGGCGATCATCGATTTGGAGCAAGCCTTTGCAGATGGCCAAGTATACGTGGCACTTTCGCGACTGCGAAGCCTGGAAGGACTGGTTCTGAGAAACAAGATCAGGCGTGAAGTAATCAGCACGGATCAATCGGTGGTATCGTTTAGTCAAGCCAATCATTTGCCAGACCAATTACCACAAGTGATCAAAGATCAACAGACTAAATTCATAGCTGAGCTTATCGATTCCACATTTGACTTTGAACCCCTTGTAAAAGAAATAGGCAATATCAACAGGTCAAAGAATGAAGTCGCCTCCCTGGCTGAGGCTTCAATGCAACCCGTTTTAGAGCAAATCACTAAGGCGCTCATCCAGGAAAAAGAGAATACCGTCAAGTTTCGAAGGCAGCTTGCAGGATTGTTAAGTACCAATGATTCAGAGGTACTGATCGAAAGAGTAGAGAAAGGGGGTGATTACTACAGACAGTTGCTTTGGGAGAATGAGAAAAGCTTACTTCAACACATTGGTGAGATGCGTCAGCATAAAAGAGTGAAAGTCTATCTCAACAGCTTGGATGAGCTGGATCAGTTGATGATGAAAAAAATTTACCAGATTGACAAAACCCGGGGAATTATTCAATCCATCACGCATAACAGAGAGGTATTCAATTTTAATGAAGAATTGATAAAAATAAAGGCGGAACGAGAAGCCTTGCTGTTATCCTTAGCTAATAAGTACCCACCGACTCAGAAAAAAGGGAAGCGGGGTGGAAGTAAGTCAAAGTCGGGTAAGCGAAAAGACGGGCTTAGTACTTATGACGTCACACTTCAAATGCTTCATGCAGGTATGACCCCTCAGTCCATCGCCAAAGAGCGAGGGCTGGTAGTCGGGACAATAGAAGGCCATTTGGCAAAGGCGGTGGAAGCCGGGAAAATAAAGATCTCGGATTTTATGACAGAGCAGGAAGTAAATGAAATCAGTACGGCTATCGATGACCTTCAGGAAGGTTTTGAATCCAAAGCTTTGTTCAATAAGCTCGGGGGAAAGTATAGTTATGGACGACTACGCGCAGTGATAAATCACCGGAAACTATTATCATAAATAAATTCCGGACGCCAGCCAGATCTTACGTTATCGCAGCAGGTTCAATCATTCCTAAGTGTAGCCGCTGGGTTCTCTTTCCGCACTCTGCGCAATTGTGATCCTACCGTAAAGGCAACCGTCATCAACATGATGCTAACGGCTAAAAGGAATGGTAGCGGGGTTGCTGCCTGTGGATCAGGATAGATGTTTTGAATGAGCGTATTGATTAAAAAGAATCCTGCAGGGGCACCTATAGCAAATGCGATGGAAAGAATCCAAACGTAGTCGCGATTCATCAGTTTGAAAATATGAGGCATGAGGGCGCCAAAAACCTTTCGAATACTAAATTCCTTCATGCGTCTTGTTATATTAAAGGACACCAGACCAAAAAGACCTAGAGAAGCCAGCACCACTGTCACACTGCTGATGAATCCCAACAGCTTCACGTTTGCATTGTTATCATTGTTAAAATCCGAAAACACATCATTCTGCAAAAAACCTTCATAAGGATCATCGGGAGCAACACTTGCCCATGCCGCTTTTATCTGCTCCTGGGTTTCATTCACGTGCGATTCTTTTACATTCACCACCAGGTATCTGTAGTTGTCTTCGGGGGTGATTCTGAATAGCACAGGCCCGAGGGCATTGTAAAACCCTTCGTAGTGAAAGTCTTCAACCACGCCAATCACATTCCTACGCACGCTATCAAATTCTATTGTCTGACCGATTGGCTTGTCCCATCCCATCTTCTCTGCAAAAGATTCATTGATGATGATTGATTCGATTTCGTCAGAGGCGATTTTGCGGTCAAAAAGTCTGCCTTCTTTCAATCTGATATTCATGGTCTCGAGATAGTCGAACCCTATCCTATAGTCCACTATCTCGTGTCGATTTTCAAGATGAGTAAAGCTTGCGCGTGTATTTGCGTCACCTATGTGATTGGCCGAACCCCCTATTTCATTTATGTTTTGATTGCCAGTCAGCTTGTCGCGCAGCGAAAGAAATTTTTCTTTGTCCCCCACCGGCACGGCAATAATTTGCTCATGATTATAACCCCAATCCTTTCCCTTCAAATAAAGGCTATTATCGATGAAGACAAAAGATCCGACAATTGTCATAAAGGCAAGAACAAATTGGAAAGTGAGTAGCACGCGGCTAAAAATACTTTTCTGTCCAAATTTCTCTCTACCCCGCATAATGCTGATGGGTGTAAACGATGAGATGTAGAACGCAGGATATGCACCGGAGATGAACCCGATCACGAGCAACAATCCGCCAAAGAAAAAGAAAATGGCGTTGCCGGAAGAAAATTCAAATGGAATGCTGATCGGATAAAGGGAGTTAAAACCTGGGAGCAGGAAAACATATGCCAACAAAGTGCCAAGGATCATGGAGAATGCACAAAGCAGAAAGTTCTCAGTAAGAAATTGTTGAATAATTTCTTTTTTCTGTCCGCCAATCACTTTTCTAATGCCAATTTCTTTGAGTCGCGTGGCTACCGTGGCAACGGAAACATTCATGTAGTTGAAAGAGGCGAGTAATAATAGCAATGCAGATACCACACCTAACGAAATAAGGCCAGCAGGATGAGCACCATTGGACACTGCACTGATGATTTCGGTGGCATGAAGAGATAAGCCCTTCAGTGGGTGAAAGACAAATCCACTGACTTGCGATTGGGGAGACGCTTGGTTCTGAGTAAGCTGATATCCTTCCATCGCACTGAGCAACTCAGAAGGATTGTGAGAAGGTTTTAAGAGGATAAAAGTTGCATCTACTTGATATGACCAGCTATTTGCGCTTACTGGATGTTGGTCTTCGAATGCTGACATGGGCAAAATGATCTGTGGATAGAGACTAGAGCCCGTGGGGCGTTCGATCACCGCACCGACAACAAATTCCTCTTTGTGTTTTTCATCAAATTTTATTGACAGCACCTGGCCAACAGGATCGGTCTTTCCGAAATACTTTTCTGCAATCTCCGACACTAAGATCAGATGATTCTTTTTGTCTAAAGTATGCCGATCACCAGCAATCACGGGAAAATCGAAAATGGTCATGAACGCTGGATCTGTATACCACATGAATTCATTGAACACTTTTTCATCCAGCCGAACCGCGGCTGATGCAAACTCTATGCGGGTGCTGGCCTCCACCGCGGATTGATCTTTTGCTAGCGCTGGTCCTAGTGAAGCGGGTGTATCACTCCAGTCGTCTACGCGGTTGTCCGTTGCTATATTATTTGTCACCTGATAGATGCGATCCATCTTCGTATGGAATTGATCGGCATTGAGCTGATTGTCAATAAATATGAAAGAGGTGATGGCAACACCCAGTGCCAGGGAAAGCCCCAATAGATTAATTGAAGTATTGAGCCGATGCCGCAGTGCATTTCTGAATCCGACTGTGAGGTAACTTTTGAACATTGTCATGCTGTTTGAAGAATATCGAGTTTTTGTTCTTTTAATATTTGACCATCTGAAGAATCGGATGACATCCCAGATGAAGAGCGCTTTCGCCTGCAATGGACCGCTGTCACGAACTCTCTTTTGAAAAAGCTCGTGTGCATCTCCCTGGACTTCCTCGATGATATCGGGGTTGCAATACCAGCTCAGAAAATTATCTGCCCATTTGGGAGGATGAATCACGCGAGGTAAGAATTAAATTGTAGAGCCACTTTAGGGATTCGGTTGTAAAGTTGGGTGCGCAAATCGTTGGCTTCATCCAAAGCTTTCTTTCCCATTGAAGTAAGGTGAAAAAATCTCTTTCTCCGGCCGCCACGTTCGGCTGTAGCTCCGCCCATTGAGGAGGTGATAAATCCCTTCTCCTCCAATCGCTTGAGTACCGCGTGTACAGCGCTGATATTGAGCTTACGCCCAACCTGATTTTCTATCTCTTCCTGAATGCTTACGCCATAGGCGCGGTCATAAAGAACTCCTACAGTCAGCAGGATCAGTTCTTCCAATTCCCCTAGATAGGTTCCTTTCATGTTTACGAGTAATAAGTTCTACAAACGTGAATGTAATACATATGTTTCACTTTTGTAGAAAATATAATATTCAAAATCAAGCTGGAAACTGAGATTATTAGTCGAAAAGGCTCATTGTTACTTCCATTACATCGCTGTAGTGGTTTCGCTCGACACCCAATTTTTCCGAAATGCGAAGCCCATTTATTGTATTGGTGAGCTGGCGGGAAAGCGCCTTTGCGCTGTGCTTCTTTGCGATGATTCCATTTTTTTGCGCGGATTGAATCTTCTCCTCGAGTGCTTTTTCTATCGCGTCCATATTTTCCTGGACAATGTTTGAAATGAATGGTTCCATTCCCGTCATTTCCACAGCCGTATTTACCATCATACAACCTGTCTTTTTATTTTCGGCCACATCTTGTTGTATGTATTGAAGCAACTCTTTGATCGTTGTTTTTATATCCTCCGACTCTTTGATGATGTCAAGCATCTTTTGGGTGTAGGCCTGTCTGTAGTGTTTCAGAGCAGCCACAAAAAGTTGCTCCTTATCTCCGAAGGTGTCATAGATGCTGGAGCGATTTAGTTTTAACCCATCGACAAGGTCTTGCATTGAAATTCCGTTGTATCCCTTTTGGGAAAAAAGCTTTACCGCTTTCTCCAGTACATCGGTTTCTACAAATTCTTTGGGACGAGACATTAAAATGAAGGTACCTTCTTTTACAAAGGTACCTATTTATTAAAATCGTCACAGTTGAGAGAGCCCACCATCTACGGCAAGTTCGGCACCTGTAATGTAGGACGATTCATCGGAGGCGAAAAACAAGACCGTCTTTGCTACCTCTTCTGATTGGCCAAATCGCTTCATGGGATTTGTGCTTTCGAAACCTTGCGCCATTTGCTTTACAGCCTCTTCCGGCATTCCCAGCCTTCCATAGATAGGTGTATCGATAGGGCCTGGAGACACTCCGTTTACCCGAATACC
>DAORAG010000100.1:0-8974 GCA_035344095.1 Cyclobacteriaceae bacterium
CGGTAATTTTGTAATACTCAGGTCGGTAGAGGAACATTACGATGTCAGCGTCCTGTTCGATGGAACCAGATTCACGCAGGTCAGACAACTGAGGTCTCTTGTCCCCACCACGTGTCTCTACCCCACGACTCAACTGGGACAGGGCAATGACCGGTACATTGAGTTCCTTGGCCACACCTTTCAGTGCCCGGGAAATGGACGCGATCTCCTGTTCGCGGTTACCACCAATTTCTCCCTTCATCAACTGCAGATAATCCACTACAATCAATTGCACATTATGCTCTGCTTTTAGTCTCCGGCACTTTGCGCGAAGCTCTAGAATGGAAAGGGCTGGCGTATCATCTATGAATATCGGTGCTGTTGAAAGGCGATTAGTCTTATGAACCAATTGCTGCCATTCAAACTCCTGAATATTTCCTTTTCTGATTTTTTCCGACTCAAGTTCAGCTTCTGCAGAAATCAACCTGTTCACCAGTTGGATAGATGCCATCTCCAAAGAGAAGATCGCGACTGGAAAATTGAAATCAACTGAGGCATTGCGCAATGCCGACACCACAAATGCCGTCTTACCCATACCAGGTCGTGCAGCAATGATAATCAGATCTGATTTTTGCCAGCCAGAAGTAATCCTGTCCAAACGAGAGAACCCGCTTGGCACACCGGTCAGTCCGTCCTTGTGATGTCTCTTCTCCTGAATTTCTTTGGTAGCCTGAAACATTAACGACTTCATGTTGTCGTAATTCTTTCTCAGGTTGGAATCTGCAATCTTATAGATGGATTGCTCGGTTTTGTCGAGCAGTTCAAAGACATCGTTCGTATCCTCGTACGCATCATGGTGAACCTGAGACGCAATCTCAATAAGGTTACGCTTGATCGCCATCTCGATGATAATACGGGAATGATATTCAATATTAGCAGCAGAGCTTACTTTTGAGGTCAATTCCGCAATGGCGTATGCACCGCCCACTACTTCAAGCTTCCCATTTTTCCTCAACTGCGCCACAACGGTTCGCATATCGACAGGATCGGAAGCTTTAAACAGGTCGATGATTGCCTGATAGATTTCGCTATGTGCGTCAGAGTAAAAATGTTCCGGGCGAAGAAACTCAACTACTGCGGTGAGCGCATTTTTCTCCAGCATGAGCGCACCCAACACTGCTTCTTCGAGGTCAAGCGCCTGAGGCGGAAGTTTGCCAAGACTCTCAGTGAGATCTCTCACCAAAGCTTTGCCAGACTTCCCTCCGCTGTAAGCGGAACTAGGCCTCAATGACGTTGATCGTTGCTCCATACTGTGGTTGTTGTACGTAGTTTCTATTAATGGGTAACAAACCTAATGAATGCGCCATGGCATCATCCGATCCGTCTCCACAACTTGTCAACATTCAATAAACAAATCAAATTGTGAATAAATTGCGCTGCTAAAAGTTTTTATTCTACTTTTGACCTCTAAATTTTTTCAGCTGAACTCCATGTCGTTGAAGGTAACAATATTCGTATCCATCCCTAAGCTCTGATACTCATTGTTTTTCAGTCACTTTTTTTAACTTAGTCTTTAACTGCTAACTTAGGACAGGATGTCTCACCCTCAGAAATTTCATTTCATAGCTATCGGAGGCAGCGTGATGCACAATCTGGCAATCGCTCTTCATCAAGCGGGACATCAGGTTACCGGATCTGACGATGATATTCAAGACCCCTCAAAGTCCGAACTGGCCAAACACAACCTGTTGCCCGACTTAATGGGATGGTTTCCAGACAAGCTGGACAATACCTATGATGCGGTTATACTCGGTATGCACGCGCGAAAGGACAACCCGGAGTTGGCCAAGGCCCAATCGTTGGGACTACCCGTATTCTCTTTCCCCGAATTCATTTATCAGCAATCACAGGACAAGCAGCGAATAGTGATATGTGGAAGTCACGGCAAAACGACTATCACGGCCCTCATCGTTCACGTCTTGGCATTTCACAATCGAAAGTTCGACTACGTCATCGGTGCGCAGGTGGAGGGTATTGAAAACACCGTGAGACTTAGCGATGCTCCGGTAATTGTTATTGAGGGTGATGAGTATCCCTGCTCCGCGATCGATCCTACGGCCAAGTTTTTGAAATACCGGCATCACGTGGCCGTCCTGAGCGGAATATCATGGGATCACGCGAATGTATTCCCATCAAAAGATGAATACACCAAGCAATTTGAGTTGCTGGCTGATGCCACCCCAAAGGGAGGCACACTTGTATACAATAGTGAAGACCCGATCTCCGAAACAATTGGAAAGATCGAACGAGCTGACGTGCAGGCCATACCATACAAAACCCACACTTATACAACCGAGAACCAGGTCGTGTATTTAACTGGCACAGGCACGGACCGCACGCCAACCCAACTATTCGGGAAACACAACCTTCAAAACATTTCAGCTGCCAAGGAATTGCTGAAGAAGATTGGGATAACATCTGAACAGTTTTATCAGGCACTTCCTGGTTTCAAAGGTGCCAAAGGACGCTTGCAAAAGATTTTTGAGTCTGATGCAACGGTTGTATTTAAAGACTTTGCTCACGCACCATCCAAAGTGAAAGCCACTATCGATGCCGTGAAAGAACTCTATCCATCAAAGCACCTTACAGGCTGTCTGGAGTTGCACACTTTCAGTAGCCTCAATAAAAAATTCCTTCCTGAGTACAAGGACACTATGAAAGCTTGCAATACAGCTATCGTCTATTTCAATCCTGAAGTTGTGGCAAAGAAAAATCTGGAATCGCTAACCGAGGAAGATGTTAAGAAAGCATTCAACGATTCGAGGTTGAATGTATTTACCGATTCAGCCAGCCTTGCCGGTTTCCTACAATCTCAGGATTGGGCAAACAAGTCGTTGATCATGATGAGTTCGGGGCACTTCAATGGCCTGGATTTGAATAGCCTCACCCAAAAAATTAGTAACTAGCACTTCGCATGAAGTTAAATCTGAAAGTGCCCATTTGTTTTTTTGATCTGGAGACCACGGGTACAAACATCACCCATGACAGGATCATCGAAATTGCAGTAATCAAATTGATGCCCAATGGCGAAGTGACAAAGAAGTCATCTTTGATCAATCCAGGGATACCGATCCCTCCAGAGTCTTCCATTTTTCATGGTATATATGATAAGGACGTAGAAGGCAAGCCAGCATTTAAGGATGTCGCAAAAGACTACGCCAAGTTCTTTGAAGGTGCCGACCTTTCTGGCTTCAACATCATTAAGTTCGATGTGCCTATGCTTGTTGAAGAATTTTTGCGAGCTGGAGTTGAATTTGACTACGAGCGAAAGCGGATCATCGATTCTCAAAAAATCTACCACATGATGGAGAAACGAAATCTATCCGCTGCGTACAAGTTCTACTGCGAAAAGGAACTTGAGGATTCTCATTCGGCCGAAGCGGACACAAATGCTGCAATGGAAGTACTGATATCGCAAGTGAGTCGCTACGATAACGAATCCGTTACTGATACCCTCGGCAAGGAGATAGGCACCATCAAAAATGATATGGAAGTCTTACACCAATTGACCACCTCGAGCATGATTGATCTTGCGGGCAGGATGGTGAGAAATGAAAAAGGCGAAGCCATCATCAATTTTGGAAAGCATAAGAACAAGCCGGTCCTTGACGTACTAAAAGACGAGCCATCCTATTATGACTGGGTGATGAAAGGCGACTTCCCACTTGACACCAAACGGAGACTCACTGAGATTAAACTCAGCAATTTTAACAAAAAATAGCACTCTGAGCTTCGAATAGGTACCCTTTTAACTATTTGATAGTAAATAAGATAAGGAAGAATTTGCAAGATTTATGCATTTAGTATATTGATTCTATAGAGATTATATATTTTTGCGGTGAAACTGTACGCTAAATGAAGTATTCTGAAGTCGAAGAACAATTGCAAGAACTATCTCCATGGGAAGGTCTTAGGTTGTTGGACGCTGTTTTTGGCGCTAAAGCAAAGTTGTCAACGGCTATGGGGCCGGAAGCGCAACTCCTCACCTACTGGATTGCGAAGCAGAAACTCGACACGGAAATTTTTACTATTGACACAGGTAGGTTGTTCCAGGAGACACAAGATCTTATTGAACTCACCAACCAATTGTTCGACACATCTATCAAGGTTTATTATCCAGACCACTTGGCCATTGGTCGATTGGTATCAGAGAAAGGACCTAACTCTTTTTACCATTCGGTGGAGGACAGAATAGAGTGCTGTAAAATCCGTAAAGTCGATCCTCTTACTCAAGTCCTTGCCGGAGCTAAAGTCTGGATTACAGGCATACGTGCGGATCAATCACACTCCCGCAAGCATATGAAAATGGTGGAGTGGAATGAGCGGCACCAGGTGATCAAATATAATCCACTGGTGAACTGGACTTCGGAGAAAGTCTGGTCATTGATTGAGAAATATCACATACCTGTAAACACATTACATAAGAGAGGATTTGTGAGCATCGGATGCCAGCCTTGCACGCGTGCTGTTAGTGAGGGTGAGAATGAACGTGCCGGTAGATGGTGGTGGGAGAACTCACACAAAGAATGTGGTCTTCACTTACCAAACCCGGTAGCAGCCTAGATTATTTCTTATAGTACTGCATGGCTTCGGGAATCCAACCATTCAAATCCTGAATCCTTGTTTCATGCGAAGGGTGAGTGGATAGGAATTCAGGAGGTTGCTGTCCTCCACTTAGCTCCGTCATTCTTTCCCAGAACTTAGGGGCTTCGTTTGGATCGTACCCTGCCATTGCCATAAAAATCAAACCGATGTGGTCCGCTTCCGATTCATGGCTACGAGAGAATTTCAGCATACCAATATTGGTGCCCATTCCCACAGCCTGCATGAAAATATTCTGGGTTGCAGTTGGGTTTTGTCCCATCGCTGCACCCAAGGTTCCCAGGCCGAACTGCGCTATCAGCCCCTGACTCATGCGCTCTCTTCCGTGATTCGCAATGGCGTGCGCCACCTCGTGGCCCATTACCACCGCCACACCTAACTCATCCTTGCAGATCGGCATGATGGCAGTATAGAAAGCAACTTTCCCTCCGGGCATACACCAAGCGTTAACCGTTTGGTCATCCTGTATCAGATTAAATTCCCAATTGAAACCAGCAAGCTCCGATGAAGCACCCTTGCTGGCCATGTATTGCTCCACAGCAGTCTTGATGTTGTTACCAACACGTTTTACCATTGCCACTTGTTCCTGATTAGTCGAGAGCTTGTTCTCTCTCAACACTTGCTGGTATTGATCTGAAGACATTTGAATGATCTCAGCATTAGAAACTAAACTCACCTGCCTCCTACCGGTAACAGGAACTGTAGCACATGCAGCCAACAAAAATATACTCAGGATTGCGCTTATGGATCGTATCATATTATCACGGAATGAAAAGCAAAGTTACTGCCACAAATCAAAAAATGATAAAAAAGGGCAATAAAAACCGTTTAGGCCTATTTATTGTTTATAGATTTGTAGTAAACCGACCCAACTGATGAGGATTTTCGCCATTGGCCGCAACTATGCCGAACACATTGAGGAGTTGAAAAACGAGCGACCAACGGAACCGGTCATTTTTACAAAACCGGATACAGCAATCATCAGAAAGAATGCGCCCTTCTACTATCCTGATATCTCAAAAGACATTCACTATGAAGTTGAGTTGGTATTACGAATTTGCAAAGAAGGAAAGTCAATAGAACCTTCTTTTGCACATAAATATTTTGACAGTATTGGGATAGGAATCGATTTTACCGCAAGAGACCTTCAGCAAAAAGCTAAGGAAAAAGGATTGCCTTGGGATATCGCAAAAGGATTTAATGGATCAGCTCCGATTTCTGACTCGTTTTTGCCTGTGGGTCACTTTTCTGATTTGAAAAATATCAACTTCAAACTGGAGGTTGATGGAAAAGTGAAGCAAGAAGGAAACACCAGTATGATGCTCTTTGATTTTGATTACATCATCTCATATTTGTCTAGATTTTTTACACTAAAAACCGGAGACTTGATTTTTACCGGTACACCCAAAGGCGTTGGTCCTGTAGCGATAGGTAATCGGTTATCCGCCTACATCGAGAATGAAAAGTTGTTGGAGTTTGAAGTTAAGTAAGTACGGATTTTTTCTATTCACCATTGTCACACATTCGGTTTGGGGTCAGTTCTCCGCGCCTGACAGCGATCTGACCAGAATAACCACCGAAGACGGATATCTATTTCCGGTGGAGCCAGGTAATAACAACCTGCTGGCAGGCACGATGGGAGAATTGCGAAGTAATCATTTCCATTCGGGCATTGACGTGCGAACCAACGGCAGAATCGGACTCCCTGTCCTTTCATCTCAAAAGGGATATGTTTCGAGAGTAAGTATCAGTTCAGGTGGATATGGCAACGCGCTTTATGTTACGCATCCAAATGGACAAACTACTGTGTACGGCCACCTCGATCGATTTTCTGATAAGATTGCTGACTATGCACGAAACGAGCAATATCGCAAGAAGACTTTTAGTCTGAATCTCTACCCCACTCCAGGACAGTTTCCCGTTAGCAGGGGTGATACGATCGCATTTTCAGGAAACTCGGGAAGTTCTGCAGGTCCTCACCTGCACTTTGACATACGCGATCGCAACAATGACGCGCTCAACCCGCTTGTCTTCAATTTTTCCGAAGTGATCGATAATACTCCACCGATCGTTCAAAAGGTAGCACTGCGAACAATCGATATCAACTCGCGTATCAATGACCAGTTTGGTCGATTTGAGTTCTATGTGGTAAAGGATGGAGATAACTATAAGCTACCCTACCCCATTCTTGCTTCAGGAAATATTGGCGTGGAGTTTCTTGGATACGACAGGCTGGACAACTCCCGGGCAAAGTGCGGCATCAACCACATAGAAATGGCAGCGAATGGAAATATTATTTTTCGTCAGCTCATCGACAAAGTAAATTTTGGCGAAACGCGAAACATATTGACTTTGATGGATTACCCCACGCTACAGGAAAGTGGCGAGAGATTTAATAAACTTTTTATTGATGATGGAAACGACCTACCCTACTATGACCGATCGTTGGGCAAAGGAATCATCAAAGTGAAGGACGCGAATGTGCCACTACGCATCCTTCTTCGCGACACCTATGGAAACCAGAGTCAAATTAATCTAACTCTTCAACCGAGTAATTTAACTGAGAAAGTCAACATTCTTTCAGCACCAAAAAAACCTTTGTCATACCAGGTACTGGAAAACGTATTTGAGGTTGATGCACAAAAACACCTTGGAGATACCCTGCAGGTCTTCTCCGGTAAAACATCAAACAAAATAACTCCGACTTACGGAAACGATAGGGCTAATGTATTTCTTATTGACATGAGAAAGATGTTACCCGATTCAGTTAAAATTAATGGACAGACATTAGTTACCCACTTCAAAGATTTCGTTCCATCCGGGCTTTCGTACAAGTATTACTCCGATCCTGTCGATATCACATTCCCGAAAGGCAGCCTGTATGACAGCGTTTTCCTGACAGTACATCACAAAATGGATGACCGCGAAATATTCTCAATTGGAGACGCCCGGTATCCAATGGACAGAAGCATTACGATCACGTTGAAGCCTACACTTAACTACTCTGAAAAATTTTCTGTTTACAAGTTATCCGGCAGATACTACCAATACATGGGTGGCAACTGGGCCAACGGAAAAATTTCCTTCACCACACGTGAGTTTGGTGATTTTATTTTGTTGGAAGACACCAATGCTCCTTCTATCACAAAGATATCTGTCAATTCAGCTGCAGCGAGATTTCGGATCAAAGACGATTTGTCCGGCATTTCATACTTTGAAGCAAACATAAATGGAGAGTGGCTGTTAATGAACTACGATCCAAAGATCAGCACCATCTGGGCAGAGCGTCTGGACAATTCAAAACCCCTGCAAGGCGACTTCTCATTAAAGGTGGTTGACAATGCAGGAAATGAGAACATTTATCAACAAAAAATTCCCTAACCCATGAGTGTAAAAGTAGGTCAGAAAGCACCTGATTTTAAGGTTAACGATCAAGATGGAAACCCTGTCTCTCTTACACAATTTAAAGGCAAGAAAGTGGTGCTCTACTTCTATCCGAAGGATCAAACACCTGGATGCACTGCTGAGGCATGTAATCTGAGAGATAACTACAAGGTGCTGCAGAAGAAAGGTTACGAAATTTTAGGTGTAAGCACCGACAATGAGAAATCGCATCAAAAGTTTATTGAGAAGCAACAACTTCCTTTCAGCTTGCTGGCTGACACAGAAAAAAAGATCCACGAAAAATATGGGACGTGGGTAGAGAAGTCGATGTACGGCAGAAAATACATGGGCACAGCTCGCGTGACATTCGTGATTGATGAGAAAGGTATGATCGAAGAGATCATCGAAAAGGTTGATACAAAAAACCACGCCAGCCAGATTTTAGGGGGCACTGAACCAGCAAAAAATACTGCACCCAAAAAGGCTTCCAAGGCCAAGAAAACACCCGCTAAAAAAGCGAAAAAGCCAGCGAGTAAATCATCAAAGAAGAAGTAAGGCACTGCAGGCTAATTTGTTTTGCAGGTAACTCAAATTTAAAGCATCTTCGCGCCAAAGTAACCTGATTTCCAATGGCGCAACCTGACGTAGCTCAACTTCAAAAAGTATGTTCTCAAATCAGACGAGACATCGTTCGCATGGTGCACGGCTGTCAATCAGGCCATCCGGGCGGTTCCCTTGGCTGTACTGAGTTTTTTGTCGCCTTGTATTTCGATGTGCTTCGTCACAATAAGGAATTTTCGATGGATGGAATTGGCGAGGATCTCTTCTTCCTCTCCAATGGCCACATCTCACCGGTGTGGTATTCCACACTGGCTCGTTCAGGCTACTTCGATGTGAAAGAGCTCGCGACTTTCAGAAAACTGAACACAAGATTGCAGGGACACCCCGC
>DAORAG010000101.1:0-8955 GCA_035344095.1 Cyclobacteriaceae bacterium
AAATTGAAAGCAATCTTCTGGCGTATAGTCAAAACGCCCATACGACTTGAACATGTAGTCGCGGAAGTTCTTGAAGTCTGCGTTGAGCGCTACCTGATTTCTAAGTTCAATCAATTTTGTGAACAGTTCATCTAACTGATCTTTGTCTTTCAGCCTTCGAGCTGCTATGCTTCTATAAACACTTTCTCTCTTTTCACGGTTTGTGTCCATCAACATAACGCCTGCTTGCTGGAGAGTTAGTTCCTTTCCATCGATCTCCACAGTCATCGCACCGGATATCTGACCGTATTCCTGCGTATGCATATTGATTTTGGTGAACAAGGGAATGTTGGCCTCACGGAACAAGTCAATTTCTTTTCTCACATTTCGAATCATCATATCAAAGCCATCCTTGTTTTCTAGCGCTTTAAGAAATGGTGATGCTACCATCTTCCTGTTCAACTGATCCGACAGCGGAGACATATGAGGCTGAATATTTTCCACGAAATCCTGGTAGGCCTTGCGGTAATTCTCATCCTCAGTAAAGCAGGTCATTTTGATGTATCTCCATCCCATATCCTCGGAGATGACAGACTCCAACTCACTTCTTTTCGAGAGCCAGACTTCCAGATCGGCTTCACTGCCAATTTCATCAGCCAGTAACTGCTCAAAGTAAGGCTTTAGCGCCTCCCAGTTGGTCACTTTAAAATCTTCTGGTAAAAAATTGCGTTTCGGTCTTTTCGGGATAGCAACTTCACTCATATCTGTATGCTTACTTGATTTTTAGAACATCAAAATTAAGTAAATTGACCCACCAACCACCTTCCATTTGGAATTTCTCCTGTTCTTCCTCCTTACGCTTATTGCAGAAATTGCGGGAACTGTTGGTGGTTTTGGCTCTTCGGTGTTCTTCGTTTCCCTCGGTCAGTTCTTTTACAGTTTTCAAACGATACTGGCACTGACCGGCATACTTCACGTTTTCAGCAATACTTCCAAACTGATTTTCTTTTGGAAAACCATTGACTGGAGGCTTGTGATTTGGATTGGTTTATCCAGCGTAGCGCTTGCCATTGGTGGTGCCATACTGACCAGGTGGGTAGAATTCACTTATGCAAAAATGCTGTTGGGCATTTTCTTGATTGCGCTGGCTACCATACTCCTCTCAAAACCAAAAAGTAAAATCACTCCAACTCTTGCTAATAGCGTAACAGGCGGTGCACTTGCCGGATTCCTTGCCGGATTCATAGGAACCGGAGGTGCTATTCGCGGTGTGGTGCTCACTGCCTTCAGTCTGGAGAAGAATTTCTTTGTTGGCACCTCCGCTGCGATTGATTTCGGTGTCGACTTTAGCCGCATGATCATCTACCTGGACAATGGCTTCCTTCCTGAAGAATACATTTGGTATATCCCTTCACTGATCGTAGGCGCATTTCTGGGCAGCTATCTCGGCAAGCGGATTCTCGATCGCATCTCACAAGATACATTTCGCAATATCATCCTTGGACTGATCCTCGCAATCGGCCTGTCGCTTGTCATCAAAGAGTCTCAGGTTCTCTTCTTCTGATAGCAGGTTACCGGGCCCGAATAAAAATAAAATCACTAAGCGGCTGATCGTCTCCAAATGATCCGAAACGAGGCAATTGCTTTAACTTCTCCATGTTTGTTTGGATCTCTGCTATCGTCAGTATTTTATCGGCTCCGCCTTCAGTTTTAAATGACTCAAGTAGTTTTGTCGCAAATGGTGAATGATGCCCCGGTATACCGTCCGACACATATTCCTTTCCTCCCGAGGTGAGATATTTTCTCGTTTTGTGCGAAAGTTTTCTTACAATGAGTTCTTCATCAGTCGCTTCCAGTGCCACTGCGCTGCGCGCTTTTGCCAACACGGGATCAAAGGTGCCTCCGAAGCATACATCCATCATCATGAAAATATGCTCGCAGGGAATATTGTTTATGACACCGCGTAAGCGGTTGTGCGAAATATAGGTTGTCTTCGATTTATCATTGGCCAACGAATTTTTTGCCACAACATATCCTTCACCAAAAGACTCATCAAACTGGCCATGCCCAGCAAAGAAAACCAGTAATTGATCTTGCGGCTTAAATTTCCGCTCATTGTATGCTCTTAATTTTTCCCATACATCTTCAATTGTTGGGTTCTCAACGATCTCAGTTTCAAAACCATATTTTGATTTGAGTTCGTCAGCGATACTGTGTGCATCATTTATCGGGTTGACCAGGTCATCCCAATGATCATACTTATCTGTCGCAAAAATCAATGCGTAATCCTTTCTATCCACAAGCACAGAGTTCCCAAGCAAGTCGACCCCACTTATGATACTCCGTCCACTCGAAACTGTCAACCCTTCAGCATTGGTGACCAGCAATTCCAGCAGCACTGATGGTGAGGGCAGGTAGACACGTTCTGAGATGTGCCCATCTGCATTCAGATTTTTTACACCATAACTAACCTTGGTGATCGCGTCTTTCACATCTATCTGCACCTTACTAATCGGCAACGCGGAGACTATTGTTGCACTTATTTGAACGAAACTTTCCGTAGTTGCCGAATGCTCCTGCATCGGACTATGCCAGGTAATAGAAGGAACGTTTCTAGACGTTGATAGCCCATCCTTTAAATTGATATGAATAGCGCTGGTTGTAGCGGTAAGGTTTTGTCCAAAAACAAGACTACCTACCATTAAGATTCCGATTATGATTACAAGAATTATCCTTTTCATCTCTTTTCTTATTTAACAATTAATCTTCCTTTAAATGTTTTTGCAGACTGCAACCCAACCATTTCATACAGGTAAATGCCTGGCTGAACTCTTGTTCCACTTTGGGTTTGAAGATCCCAGGAAAACTCCTGCAATCCATCTGCATCTGCCGAAACCAAACTTTCATACACTACAACACCGGTAAGTGTACTGATACGCACCATCGATGATGAACCATTACCATCAGTAAATGCCCAGGGGATCGTGACCTGGTTGATCGCTGGATTGGGATAGGGAACACCGAGTGTGATACCTCCCTCGATATCAAATGAGGAACCATACAAAATCCTAAAGTCTCTTTCAGCGCCATCAAATGAATATTGAGAGACTTGATGCATATCGAGCACCACGTTGTCTCTCTCGTCTATCAAAATCAGAGATTCCAACGCTTCATTGGCATCCCAACTTAGTGTTACATCGCCCTCACCGTTCTGCCTAAATCTAAATAACCAGCTACCCTGATGATCAAATGGTATCATGTCAAATGACAACGGAACCGAAGATGATGCAGATGCACTTTGCATTTCCAGATATCTGATAAACCTTGGTGCTACCGGCATATCAAGGCCATCTTTACCCGGACTAGCCAGTACTGACATTCCGAAACCACTGAGACCATTGACCATCTCTCCTTGTCTTATGATAATAGGTACGCTCCAACCCTCGCTTGCGCTTCTTCCATTTTTTATACCCTTGCGTCCACCTTGTGAAGACGCTCTTGCAGTCACGGGTATTTTGAAAGCGATAGGTTCATCACAAAACACAAATCCACCTTCGAATTCATTTAACTGCGTGATCACCTCAAGGCTCAGCTTTTCTGGATTATACCCCAGCAACTCTCCCAGATCCACATCCTCATTAAATTGCTGCACTGTCGACCAATCCACTGAAAATGGGTAGGGATTACCAATCTGATTCCAACCAGCCTCAAGAACAATTTGAAATGGATCGGTTCTTGTATTCTCTCCATTCTGCGCTGAGCTGGAAATAGTCAGTGTGACTTCATTTAATGAATTGAACCAAAATCCCTTGCCTCTATCAAACTTTGTTTTTGACAAGCCTTGCGCATAGTCCACGTTTTTCCCTCCCTGATGTCTGACTAACCTCCATTTCCCTTTATCGTACGAACCAAGCACAGGCTCAAACACATTGTCTACAACATTGTTCTCGATGACATAAGGCATTGAAATGATTCTGTAATTCTTCAAATCTCCACCAAATGAAATGGTGGGAATGGTGTTGGTAGCCTTCACATTTTTCATGATCCGGGTTGAAGACGTTTTTGTTTGGTTCGCGTCTTCTACAGAGAAGAAGAATTCCATACCCAGCTCGTCCAACCAGGCTGGGTCTACAGCAATAGAAAATGGTGAGCCCGTTGCCGTGATGTCGACAGTTTCAAAATCACCTTCCACGACCGGCCTGTGATGAAACTTTACAACCTTATCTGGCAGACCGCCACTGACACTAACAGTGATATTTGAACCGGCAGCTTCGAAGACAGTGTTGAAAGTGGGTGTACCTATAGTGATCTCAAAATTATTGGACCCATCTCCATTTAGAGTGCTGATCGCCTTAGGGATGGAAAAGCCAGAGACGCCTTCCTCATTACCTGCTCTTACCCGAACAAAATAAATTGTGGATGGCACCAATCCTTGAACTGCCACCTCAGCCTGACCTTCCACCTTTTTCGGATTAAACCCAGGTAATAATTCTGAAAAAGCATCATCAGCCGAAACCTCTACTTCATAAAACGTAGCGCCTATCGCCTCAGGCCAGTTGGCAACAAACTGATTGGCAAATGCTTCTTTGGTTTGAACTGTAGCAGGTGGATTCGGGACCGTGATCTGCTGATGTGTCACCGAATTGGAAGACGTTCCTGTGTTATTTACCGCTCTCAGTCTTACGTAATAGGTAAACCCTGGCGACAATCCAGTGATTGCATCATGTTCAACTGTAACAGTTTTGTTTTGGTAACCTAAAACGAAATTGGTGAATGAGGCGTTGGTTGCCACATCAAGTTGATAGGAAGATGCCCCTACCACGGGATCCCAGCTCACCTCAAATGAATTTTGTCCTACGGCTGTAGCATCGTTCAAAACGGGGTCAGCCGGTTTCAGCAAGGCGGCAACCACATTTGAATTGGCTGACGAGCCAGAGCCATTGGCAGATCTTACCCGATACTGATAAGTATTGCCAGGCGTGAGATCGTTTACTACCACCGAAGTCCCCGTGACAACGGCATTATTAAAACCTGTTACGAATGAATTGAAATTATCGATTGACACATCCAATCTGTAATCGTTTGCTCCCGTCACCTCTTCCCATTGCGCTGTGAGTGAGGTTTGGGTAACGGAAGTTGCTGCCAACGCCACGGGTGCAGCCGTTAGGGTGACGGCATTGGTCACATTTGAGTTTCCCGAAGTCCCACCATTGTTTAACGCCCTGACGCGATAGAAGTAGCTTGAACCGGAACTCAATCCAGTCACCGCAACAGAGGTACCTGCAACTGACTTATTATCATATCCAGCTAAAAACGAATTAAAATTATCAGACATGGAGACATCGAGGCGATAGCCGGTCGCCCCAGCTACCGAAGTCCAGTTGGCGATAAACTGATTGGTTTCAATTGAAGTAGGCGCTTGTGTCACAGGTTCACCAGGCGTCAACGTCACTTCCATCACATCAGAATTACCTGACGTGCCGGAATCGTTGTGCGCCCTTACACGATACTGGTAGGTTTCACCGAACGCAAGCCCTCCGACAGTAAGTGACAGTGCATCAACCGTAACGTCTTGAAATCCAGACAGGAATGAATTGAAATTATCATTCGAAACATCCAGACGATAATCATTGGCACCGATAGCCGAATTCCAATGTGCAAGAAATGAAATTTGTGTCACCTCTGTGGCAGCTGAGACCGTAGGGTTAGGAGGTATTGTAATGCAAGAGACGACATTAGAGTTCGGTGATGTGCCACCGTTTGTCGACCGAACGCGATAGTAGTAGGTGGTACCAGCAGTCAGCCCACTCACTACCCTTGAGGTTGTCGTAACACTCAAATTGTTATACCCAGAAACAAAGGTTGAAAATGATCCGGAGGTGGATACATCGAGTCGATAGCCCGTAGCACCCGTCTCTGAACTCCAATTGGCCGTAAATCCGAATTGCTGAACATTGGAAGGGCCCGATGCTATTGGTGTGTCCGGTACCGTGGTAACGGTTATCGGACTCGAGTAAGATGATGTTGACGCACTACTTTGTGCCCTCACCTTCCATGAATAGCTAGTGCCTGTCGCTAGAGAAGTTATCGTTTTGGAATTTGTCGTGGACGTTACTGTTGCAACCAGGTTGTTGCCTACGCTTGTTCTCACTTCAACAGTGTAGCTGGTAGCTCCGGCCACACTATTCCAGTTTGCTGTAAACGAAGTTTGATCAATCGAACTGTTACTCAATCCGGATGGTGTGCCAATGCCATTCATAGTCACAGTGACGATGTTACCCGAATCTCTTGTTTTTACAATCGTGCCATCACACAGGTAAGTTGACTGTACCTTGAAATTGTAAGTCGCACCAGGAATTAGTCCGTTGGTTGTACATGACAACGCGGTGTGACCACATCCATTAACATACGAAGAGGCAGTTGAAAGTTTGTACATCACCTGATATCCTGTGGCGAGTGTTGATGCACCCCATGAAAGAGTAACAGATGTACTAGTGATGCTGCCCGCACCAGGTTGGTTTACAGAGAAACTTCCGGGCGTGGGACAAAACTGCCCCCTTACCGCAACCGCCCAGAACGCCATTATGCTTATAAGTAGTATTTTTTTCATCGCTATTGAATGCAAAATTTTTATTGAGGAGAAATAGGATCAGGAATTTCGAATGGGTCACTCTTCCGCGCCAGCTGGGAGACAATACCCCCAACCACAAGAACAGGCAACGCCTTGATCAACAAAGGCCATTTCCGCTGAACCTTGAATTCATCAGAAAATACAACCTCATCTTTGTTCTTACTATCACTGATCCTAAGGCTATAATCTCCTGGTTTGATTGACTGAGGTAATACCAATGTATGATGTCCAGTGTTGGCGATGCCTGGAATAGCCAGCACCTTTTTGTCGCCCTTCATCAAATCGAAATTCAGGATGTTTCTTTCCGTACCTCCGCTCCAGGTAAGCGTGTAAGGTTTGAGTCGTTTTATCTTCTTGTATTCTTCAAACCCTTCAAACTGCACAAACGGCACGTAGATTCTTGCTCGCACTTCCAGCGATACAGATCCAGCGAATGATGTTCCGAGTTCGCTCGGATTCCAACTTATTTTATAGCTTCCTGGACGGATGTTTATTCCGGCATCACCCTCAAGGGACTCAAGTGGTGACAGATAATTATCATGAGACCCATAAAGCCGCACCGTATAGCGATTCCCAGCTGTCGTGTCAGAAAGTGTATAATGGATATTAATCCTCTCATTTTCAATGCTGGTATTGTCGATAGACAATTGTTGACTTTGCCCCGCCAAAGCAGAGAATGCGAGTAAGTAAATAAGTAATTGTTCTTTCATCGATTCAGATTAAAAATTATTCATCCCATTTTTTCGGATGCAAAGAAAACGGAGTCGAAGCCGGAAGGATTTGATTACCGCGTGTACAACGGGTGTACACGCCTCAATTCATTGATAATCAAAGTAAATCGTTTAGCGACTTGCTTCGCCTAACACTCGATTGTTCACCTGTTGTCTACCTGAAATTTTGAGTCTTTGACTCTAACCAAGCGATAGGTATAATGATTTGACCTTGACGTTGTCTGAATAAAAAAATGAACACTGAGACCAGACGTGACCGAATTAAAAAATTCCAATGGACATAAGGTGAACAGCAACCTTTATCGTAGGGATGAATCCAGAACTTTTTGAGTGTTTTGCCAAAAAAATATTAAGCGATGACGTAACAAAAACATTTTGCTAATCGCCAATAATTCAAACTAACAACAACTAAAAAATATAGATCGTGAAAAAAATTTGGTTTTCAATTGCAATGATCTCTTTGGCATTACAAATACAAGCTCAAGAACGCTTAAACAAAAACTTTGGAATCGGAGGTCAAGTAGGACAACACCAAAATGACTTTGGAATTGGCCTTCACATTACCAGCCCATACTTTGTGAATCAGAAAATGGCGGTTAGAATAAAGGGCAATCTGATTTGGAATGAACACCTGGACAGCAGTGCTGAAACAAGCTGGTCTTCCTACTCAAATCTTTCACTAGGGTTTGTTCAATCGGTTGCCGAGATAAACAACTTTGTTCGGCTTTATGGGGAGGGTGGTGCGATCTTCTTGTTTCCCTCTAGCAAATTTTCATCAGAGTCCATTCAAATGGGAGGGTACGGCCTGTTCGGTTTCGAGTTCTTTATCGACCAACACGTCAACTATTTTTTGGAAGCTGGAGGTGTAGGAACCGGAGCAAAAGCTGATAAGGTCGTAGGGAAGCCAATCTATTCAAACGGATTCTTGATCAACGTTGGAGTCAGATTCCAGTTTTAACTCTTCTAATCAGCGCACAAAATCCTTAAAGTTTAAAGTAAAAAATAAAAAAATGACACGCACAAAAATCATCTTGTTATTCGCCATTGCGACCAACCTGCTCCTTTCTTGCCAAAAGGATGAGGAAATTTTAAGTCCAGAATTGAAGATCACCGGATTCTCACCAACGAGTGCTGTGGCAGGCGCAAACATTACCATCACGGGATCTGGATTTCCTGAAAACATTTCAGATGTCCATATAAGATTTGACGAAATAGAAGCCACTGTCATCGATGCCACCGCAAGTCAAATTGTAGTAGCTGCGCCCGATATTGAAAGCACGGCTTCCATTTTCCTAAAGGTGAGCGAGCATGTTGTAAAAGCAGAAGGTCAATTCACCATTTTACACCCTCCAACCATCTCGGCAATTGTGCCAAACTCCGGGGCACCCGGAGACATCGTCACAATTTCGGGCAATCATTTTGACGAAAATGCTGTCGTTAAGTTGGGGGAACTTCTGGTTGCGGTTGTTGATCATACTTCGACAGAACTTCAAGTGATTGTGCCGCAATTTGCTACCACAAATATCTTCAAGGTAAACTCCAAAGGCATGGTTGCCGAATCTTCAGAATTCACGATTGCGCCTCTCACCATTCAAGGTTTTAATACGGAGGGCG
>DAORAG010000102.1:0-8924 GCA_035344095.1 Cyclobacteriaceae bacterium
TATCAAGGATGTTTTTGGCCAGATCTGTTACTTCTTTGAATTCAGGGTCGCCTTTCATGGGCTCAGTTACACGGTTGATTTGGTCACGAGCCTCTCTTATTTTCTTCACACCCTTGTTGGTGTCGGACAGCCTATCACGCACTTTGATAGCAAAATCAAATTGTTCCTTGATATCGGCAATCGTTCCAGTAGAGCGTGGATCCTTCAGAATTTCAAATTCAGTCTCCATCACTTTTCCATTCACAGTTAGCTTTGCCTTATAGGTTCCGGGCACAGCCTTGGGTCCTTGAAGGTTGGCAGCCCACATGATTAAGCCATCAAAGCCTTCTGCGTCAGGATAGCGCATATTCCAGATGTGGCGATTCATACCAGGCTTTATTTTTAGCGGCTCCTCTTTCGCCTTCTTGTCTGGTTTCGTTGCAAATTTCTTTATCACCGTGCCATTGGTTTCCATTACTTCCAACGAGGCGACAGTTTTTGCTGTATCGCGAACAAAGAAATGAATCATAACACCGTTAGGATGGTTCTGACCATGGTTCTTTGGAACTGGGGCATACCCGCCACCCTGGCCACCATTCATCCTGTAACTGGGCATCGGCTTATACAGATAAAATTCACTTGCTGCAACATTTTCATTAAGCTGGTGCAGTGGTGTAATGTCATCAATCAGCCAAAAACTTCTTCCTTGCGTAGCGGCAATGAGATTGTCATTTTTTATAGTTAGGTCCGTGATTGGTACGATTGGAAGATTAAGTTGAAATGGCTTCCAGCTTGCACCATCATCAAAAGAGATGTACATACCGGCTTCTGTTCCTGCATACAAAAGTCCCGGGCGTTTCTGATCTGCTCTGAGAACTCGAGTGAAATGTTCTGCTGGAATTCCGCTGGTAATCTGAGTCCAGGTTTTGCCATAGTCCTTGCTCTTGTAAAGGTATGGCGCATAGTCGCCCAACTTGTAACGTGTTGCAGCTAAATAGATGCCACCTTTTACAAACGGATCAAATTCAACACTGTTTACCATGCTCCATTCTGGCATTGAAGGAGGAGTGATTTTGGTCCACGTCTTTCCGGCATCTCTTGTGATGTGAACTAAACCATCATCTGATCCTGTCACAATTAAATCCTTTTCGTAAGGAGATTCCATGGCCGCAAAGATGGTGCAGTAATACTCAACGCCAGTATTGTCTTTGGTAATCGGACCACCCGATGCACCCAGCTTAGTTGGATCGTTTCGCGTAAGATCAGGGCTCACCAATTCCCAACTTTGACCACCATTGGTAGTCACGTGAAGGTGTTGGGAGGCTGCATACATCTTTTTGGGATTGTGTGGTGAGAAGAATATCGGGAAATTCCATTGAAAACGGTACTTAGCGCCTTCTGCTCCGTGACCCATGGGGTTATCAGGCCATGCGTTGATGCTTCTTGTCTCATTGATTTTATGATCAACGCGCTCAAGCAGCCCATCGTAGCTTCCGCCATATACGATGTCATTGTCAGTTGGATCTACCGCTAGGTGACCGCTTTCGCCACCAGCTGTTTCTTCCCAGTCACGTTCACCAATGGAGTTGCCGTCAGTCCGATGCAGAATTCTGATGGTAGAATTGTCCTGTTGTGCTCCGTAGATTCTGTAGGGAAAGTGATTGTCGGTAGTAACCCGGTAAAACTGGGCAGTAGGTTGATTCATATAAGTAGACCAGTTTTCACCCGCATCATAGGATACTTGCGCGCCTCCATCATCGGCAATTACCATTCTTTGGTTATCCTCGGGGGCGATCCAAAGGTCATGGTGATCACCGTGAGGTGCATTGTAGGTAGAGAATGTCTTGCCGCCATCCTTTGACTTGTGATATTGCACATTCATCACATATACTATATCCTCATCCTGGGTGTCTGCGTAGATTTTGGAATAATACCAGGCCCGCTGGCGAAGTTTTCTCTCGTCATTCACATAGCTCCATGTTTCACCGGCATCGCTTGAGCGATAGATTCCCCCTTTGTCATTCTCAATAATCGCATAGAGTTTATTTGAGTTAACAGGAGATACCGTTACGGCTGAAATTCCCCAAAGACCGCTTGGGAGTCCCTTGTTCGCGGAAATGTTGGTCCAGTTGTCCCCTCCATCTGTACTCTTCCAAATGGCAGAACCCTCTCCACCACTTTCCAGGCTATAAGGAGTCCTTTTTATTTTCCATGTCGATGCGTATAAAATTCTTGGGTTGTTGGGATCCATAGCCAGTTCAACTGCCCCAGCCTCTGAATTTGCGAATAGTACTTTTTCCCATGTCTTTCCCCCATCTTTCGAACGATAAACTCCACGGTCCTGGGAAGGCTTAAACAAATCACCGAGCACAGCAGCATAAACCAAATCTGGGTTTCTCGGATGAATTCTTATTCTCGGTACGTGCCTGGAATTTTTTAGCCCAATGCTTGTCCAGGTTTTGCCTGCATCTGTACTTTTCCACATACCATAACCGGAGGATACGTTCCCACGCACGGTGGCTTCACCACCACCAACATAGATCACGTTATTATCCCATTCACTTACGGCAACAGAGCCAATAGAGCCTCCGAAAAATCCGTCAGAAATGTTTTCCCAGCTATTTCCGCCATCAATTGTTCTCCACACGCCACCACCAGTGGCACCAAAATAGAACAGATTAGGCTTGCCAGGCACTCCCGTTACGGCACTTGAGCGGCCGCCTCGGTAGTGGCCGATACTTCTCCATTCAAGGGCATTGTACAGATTTTCATTGTAGGTAACGGTGTTGCTTGACGGTGTTGCGTTTCCTCGTTTTCGTTGTGCTTCAGCGCCTGTCGCGATTAGTGTGGCGACAGCCAGAAGTAGGAGCATTCTTTTCATGTGTAAATAGTTGTTTTTAAAGTGGCCACATGGAATTCGCATTAGAATATCTGCCGAACTAATCTACGTTATGCAGTTGGCAAAGGATTCCTTGATGCTGATTTCATATGAGTATTTTGATGTTTATAGCAACCTGGTAGTTATAACTATCAGGTCAGATTCGTCTAATTGCACAGCCAGATCCGGCACTTCCGAACGGGCAATGCATCACTTTTCCAAGCTCGAGATTAATGGTAAAAAAGTGAAATTGCTTCCTTTTTTCTATAAATGGTTGATTTCTAACCGAATAACGATAGTTGAATTCTAGTGAATCTAAACTAATTTGAGGGCACTCATTTTTAAGTCGATGAAAGAATACAAACCCTTGTTTAGTTTGCCCGTTGTGGTGGCTGCCCTCGGCTACTTTGTTGACATCTATGATCTGCTTTTATTCAGTATCGTTAGAATTCCAAGTTTAAGATCGCTGGGTGTGGCTCCGGAGGCGCTACTTGATGAAGGAGAATTTCTACTTCAAGTTCAGATGACGGGTCTTCTGGTGGGAGGTTTGATTTGGGGAATCATGGGAGATAAGCGAGGTCGTCTTTCCGTTCTGTTCGGTTCAATCTTACTTTACTCTCTCGCTAACATTGCCAACGGCTTCGTGACGTCCGTTGAACAGTATGCGTTTTTAAGATTTGTTGCCGGTGTGGGATTGGCAGGTGAACTAGGGGCGGGCATCACCTTGGTATCAGAGGTGCTGCCAACCAAACTCAGGGGTTACGGCACGGCACTTGTGGCTACCGTGGGATTATTCGGTGCTGTGCTGGCAAATTTTATTGCAAAACATTTTGATTGGCAAGTAACCTATTTCATTGGTGGTGGTTTGGGATTAGCACTCCTGATTGCCCGCGCAAGTGTATTTGAGTCCAGCCTGTTTATGAAGGTGAAGGAGGAAAAGGTCTCGCGAGGTAATTTTTTCATGCTTTTCACTGACTCTACCCGATTAAAAAAATTTGCAGGTTGTATATTAATTGGCCTTCCTATCTGGTATGTGATTGGTATTCTTATCACGTTTTCACCCGAGTTTGCAAAGGAGTTAGGTATCACAGGCACAGTCGTGGCTGGGGATGCGGTGATGTATAGTTATCTGGCTCTTGCTGTGGGTGATTTTGGGAGTGGTATGATCAGTCAGTTATCACAATCACGAAAAAAGATTGTATTCCTGTTTATTCTGCTAACGCTGGCAAGTATAATTTTTTATCTGTATTTACCATTTGACTCATCGACTGCATTTTATCTTGCTTGCGCAGGACTGGGATTTGCTACGGGTTACTGGGCTTTGTTCGTAACCATAGCAGCCGAACAATTTGGGACCAACCTTCGCTCGACTGTAGCTACTACTGTACCAAACTTTATTCGTGGAACGGTGGTACCGATCACACTTGCGTTTAAATACCTGCGAGGTGAGTATGGAATTATTAACGGGGCGTTGATTGTTGGAGTAGTGACGATCGTAATAGCGCTGATTGCTCTGAGGACGATTGATGAAACGTTTTCGCGTGACATGAATTTTTTAGAAGAACATTAATTTGACGAAAAGTGTATATGAGAAAGTTGATCTTCTTATGTCTGATGTTGGCGACACTAAACGCTTTTGCGCAAAAAGAGAAAAAAGTAAAGAGTAAGCGGCTTACAAAGGTGGAAGCTGCAGACATGACCCGGGAACAAAAATTGGTTCATGAGAGTCAAAGGAAAGGAGGGAAAAGTAAAAACGTGGGTATGGAAAAAAAGGTTAAAATGGCCAAAAAGCAGGATCAAAAGGCCAGGCGCACCAAGGCACCCAAGCCTCGCAAAAGAAAAAACAATTAACCTCTAGTGGTGTTAAACCAATTCCGATAACTGACGTCTAACCCCAAAAAAAGATTATGATCATGAAGAAGAGAAGTGTGATTATTTCGGGGTTCTTGTTTTTTGCTTTCGTATCAGTATCGACTTTTGCTCAAGATGCCACACCAAGAACTGATGCCAGGCAGCATGCACAACGTGCTAGGATAGCCGATGGAGTACGGGATGGGGAGGTGACGAGGCGCGAGGCCGTTGGCTTACGGGCAGAACAGAGACATATTCGCAGAAGCGAAAGGCGTGTAAAAGCCGATGGCGAAGTGACCGTGCAAGAGCGTAGGAGATTGCAGAGAAAACAAAACCGTGCAAGTCGCCACATTAGAAGGGCGAAGCACAACGAAATCGACAACAACTAAAAAAATGGGGCGAGGCCCCATTTTTCTTTATACTTTCTCCAGCGCGCTGGCCAGGTCGTCTATGAGATCTTCGATGTCTTCGATTCCCACACTCAGCCTGATGAGCGAGTCACTCAAGCCATTTTTGATTCGTTCTTCTTTTGGAATACTCGCGTGTGTCATAGAGGCAGGATGGTTGATGAGCGATTCAACGCCACCAAGCGACTCTGCCAATGTAAAGAGCTCAACACTTTCCATCAGAAGATTCGCTTTTTGCTGGTTGTCATCTTTTAGTGTAAAAGACAGCATGCCTCCAAAATCAGTCATTTGACTTTTTGCGATTTCATGGTTAGGGTGATCAGGAAATCCAGGCCAGTAAACCTTTCCTACTTTAGGGTGGCTTGCCAAAAATTCAGCAATCCTTCTGCCATTGGAGCAGTGTCGCTGCATTCTCAGCTGCAATGTTTTGATTCCACGGAGAACCAAGAAGCAATCATTGGGGCTGGGAACAGCTCCACATGAATTAAGAATAAAAAACAATTCATCCCGAAGCTTTGCGTCATTCAGCGCTAGCGCGCCCATAATCACGTCTGAGTGGCCACCTAGATATTTTGTGACCGAATGCATTACAATATCGGCTCCAAGCAAGAGAGGGCTTTGCAGATAAGGTGAGGCGAATGTGTTGTCAACAGCCACGAGAATGTTGTTTTTTTTAGCAATCGCCACACAAGCTTTGATGTCAATAATGCGCATAAGTGGGTTCGAAGGCGTTTCAATCCACAGTAGCTTGGTTTTCGAGTTGATAAATGGGCCAATATTATCTGCCTTGGTCAAGTCGATGAAATGGAATTTGATGCCAAATCGCTCATACACTTTTTTAAACATTCTGTATGAGCCTCCATATAAGTCGTTGCTGGTGATGACCTCGTCACCAGGATTTAGCAGTTTGATCACCGCGTCTGTAGCGCCCATTCCTGAAGAGAAGCATAGGCCGTACTGTCCATTTTCAAGCGCAGCAATACTTTTTTGTAGTGCCTCACGTGTTGGGTTGGCACCCCTGGCGTAAGCGTAGCCCTTGTGTTTGGACGGTGATTCCTGTGCATAGGTGGACGTTTGATAAATAGGAGTCATTACAGCTCCTGTCAGTGGATCAGGCTCCACACCTGCGTGTACTGCTTTGGTTCCGAATTTCATTTCTGTTTTAGATAATTTGAGGGGTAATGAATTTGCTAGTGGCGGTTACAAATGGGGTATAATTATACTATTACGATTTTTAGTCATTAAAGGTGCCTCCCAATCGTTTTTATTAGACTATCTTATTGTTAAATTAGGTAATTACCAACTGGTCGGCAAAGTTGCATTTTTTTTCAAAATATTCGTACATCTGGAAATTTGATACGGACCAGGAAAAGGACTACAATACCTTTGTCCGTCCTTCAAATCTCATCTTACTCCGGCTGGTTAGTTTTCTCAGCATATTTGGAATGTCGTTGTTCCTCATCATCGACCTTTTCAAAGAGGTTGATTACACCATCGTGCTTGCTACAAGAATTGCTGTGTTAACTGGTGCAACTCTGATAATGTGGTGTAGTTTCAGAGATATTAGTCCGCGTGCAATTGCGATAGGTGTAATGACAATTGTCGTACTGAATTTTAGTGCATCGTTAATAACTGCCACGTTTGCAGGGATGCCATCCTATTATATCACTAATCTTTTGTTTTTGATTTTTGTTTTGGTTGTTACTGCAAGTGGGCTTCATTTCAGGCAATCACTTATGATTAACACACTTTGTTTAGGTGTATTTGTTGCATACTCCTTAATAATAAACCAGAATCCTTTCTATTACAGCCAGTATCCTCACCTGTTTTCGATCTTTGTTTATATCCATATTGTGGGAATTGTGTTAGAAAGCAGGCGAAGGTCTAACTTTTTGCAGTTCAAGGATCTTGTTGAGCAAAAGAGGCTAGTTGAAGAACTCAATCAGCAAAAAAACAAAGTGATTTCTATTCTCTCCCACGATGTTGCTACACCCATGACTTCGTTGTCTAAAATTTTATATCTGCAGGCCCGGGGTCAAATTACAGAGGAACAACTGAAACCTTTTATGGATGGCCTAAGCAATGAGATTAATAACGTCTCCTATTTGCTCAATGGCCTCGTGCGTTGGTCAAGATCTCAAATGCAGGGTTTTGTATTGAATAAATCAGAAGTAAGCCTCGCAGAGGAGTTGAAATCAAAGGTAGATCTGTTTTATTGGCAAGCACTTGAGAAAGACATTCAAATTCAGGTGAATGTGGACCCCGAGCTTCATGCATTGGCGGATCTTGAAATGGCCAGGATCATTTTTCGGAATCTTATTTCCAACGCTATAAAATTTGCCAACTATGAGTCGGTGATTAAAATCGAAGCAAAAGAATCTGGAGATGGCGTAGAAGTTTATGTGACCAATGAGGGTAAGCCTATACCGTCAAATTTGATCGACAAGCTCTTCACCTATCAAATGCCGCCAGCAGAGGATACGAAAGGGGAGAGGGGTACCGGCCTGGGTTTAGCCATGGCAGCCTTTTTTACCAGACTAAATGGCGGTGATATTGAATACATACCTTCCAGCCATGGAGTCACCTGTTTCTGTGTAAAACTTCCTGTCAGGAAGAGCAAGCCAGTACTAACCTAGATGACGGTATTGATGCTGAATTTTTCGAGGTAGTCTGCAACTCTCCTTACAAACATGCCACCGAGCGCACCATCCACCACGCGGTGATCATAAGAATGCGAAAGGAACATCTTGTGACGAATACCAATTGTATCTCCCTCCGGTGTCTCGATTACTGATGGCTTCTTTTGAATCGCACCGAGTGCCAGAATGGCAACCTGCGGTTGCATGATGATCGGAGTGCCCATCACGTTTCCAAAAGAACCCACATTAGATACACTATAGGTACCTCCAGATAATTCGTCTGGCTTCAATTTATTATCTCTCGCTCTCGAGGCCAGGTCATTTACAGCTTTGGCAATACCCTTAAGATTGTACTGATCAACATTTTTGATCACGGGTACGATGAGGTTGCCTGTCGGGAGGGCAACGGCCATTCCGATGTTGATGTCCTTTTTCTTGATAATCCTATCGCCATCCACCTGAATATTGATCATCGGGAAATCTTTGATGGCCTTCACAACAGCCTCGATGAAAATGGGTGTAAAGGTTAACGATTCTCCTTCTCTTTTTTGGTATTCGTTTTTAACCTTATTTCTCCAGTTGACAATAGTAGTTACATCTGCTTCCACGAACGAGGTGACGTGAGGTGAGGTTCTCTTGGAATCAACCATTCGCTCCGCTATCATCTTCCTCATACGGTCCATCTGAAGGATTTCATCGCCTGCGCCAATCACAGCTGGGACAGCCGGCTTGGACGAAACCAATGTCGGTGCGATAGTGTGACCACCTTTGCGTTGCTGTACGTAAGCCAGAATATCTTTTTTTGTAACTCTTCCTTCGTTGCCTGTTCCCGGCACGGTTTCCAATTCAGCGATGGCGATGTTTTCCTGCTTTGCAATATTTTTAACAAGAGGTGAGTAAAACCTTGATGCGGATTTAAAATCAGCAGGAGCATGTGAGCCATTTGAAGTCGGTGCAGCCGCTACCGGTTCTGCCTTCGGTTGTGCTACGGGTTTGGCCTCAGCCTTTGCGGCTGGCTTCGTCTCTGGTTTGCTATCATCGCCATCGGTCGCAATTACGGCAATGGCGGTACCGACTTTTACCACATCACCGTCTTTGGCCAAAATCTCTTTCAAAACACCAGCGTGGGTGGAGGGCACTTCCGTATCCACCTTGTCTGTGGCCACTTCC
>DAORAG010000103.1:0-8911 GCA_035344095.1 Cyclobacteriaceae bacterium
GGCTTTGCCTGTTCAGGAAAGGCAATGTCATCCACAATTTCGATTTGCTGTGATGCTGAACAATCTGTGAACACTTTATTAAATCGCTTTGAGCTTTGTACGTCCAGCCACTTCAAACCACCTCGCAAAGGGATTTGATGTTCTGGCCTATCCTTGGCCATGAACTCAATGAAGTCTGGCACTTTGGCATCAGAGGCGCTACCCGATACGTCATCACGTGGGATGATGATATCCACCAGCACGGTAATGGTTGCCATTTCATGAGGATCAAAAAATTGCTCTGCTTTTAATTTTTCCTCACGTGCTTTTTCCAGTGGTTGCCTGTCCAGTGGCGGAGGTCCTGCCGCCTGTGTTGGTTTTGTTTCCGGAGTTTGGCAGGAGTCCAGGAGGACACTGGCGGAGATGGTGCCAACTGCGAGTGTCTTTAAGTATTTTCTTCTATCCACTTTATTTTAGTGTTTAATTGTGAATGCTCCAATGTTAAATACGTCATTCAGAGCGCAGCGAAGAATCTGCATTTGATTTATCTCTATATTCTTCGGTCGTGCCTCCTTCTGAATGACGATTGAAATTGTTCATTATAAGTTTTGAGTTATTAGATGTTCTGTTTTTTTAGTTCGTCTACGATATAGTCTGATGTGCGCATGGCCAATGCAAGAATCGTCCAGGTGGGATTTTTGTCAGCTTGCGAAACAAATGCACCACCATCCACCACAAAAAGGTTATCACAATCATGTGCCTGATTGTATTTGTTGAGCACAGACTTTTTCGGATCGTTGCCCATTCGTGTTGTGCCTACTTCGTGAATAATCTTTCCTGGATTCTCCAATCCATAGTTGTCTTCCGGTCCTGATTTTCCCCAGGTTACTTCAGCGCCCATCGTATGAATGATTTCTTCAAAAGTCTGCTTCATGTGTTTGGCCTGCCTGATCTCGTAATCGCTCCACTTGTAGTGGAAGCGCAACACAGGGATGCCAAACTTGTCAACGGTAGTTGGATCTATCTCACAGTAGTTGTCTTCGCGAGCGATGGCCTCACCTCGACCCGCCATGCCAAATGAGGCTCCGTAGAAATAGCGATAATCGTCTTTCAATGAGGCTCCGTATCCGCCAGCTGGTTTTGTCTGGCCGTTTCGACCGGGGTATTTTCCGTTCAAGTTTTCCATGCCGAAGCCAAAGCCATACCCCGGCATTCCCATTCCGCCCCAATACTCAATGTGATATCCTCGTGGGAAATCAAGTTTTTTGTTATCAAGCCACCAAGGCGTGTACACATGCATACCACCAACTCCATCTTCGTTGTAGCGTTTTCTGTTCACAAGCTTAGGGAGGAACCCTCCCATTGATGCGCCAGTACTGTCGTGCAAATATTTTCCGACTATGTTGCTTGAATTGGCAAGTCCGTTAGGGTGTTTATCCGATTTGGAATTCAGGAGAAGTCGTGCTGATTCACAGGCACTGGCAGCGAGCACAATCACTTTTCCATTGATCGTGTATTCCTGCATGTCCTCTTTATTAATGTAAGACACGCCTGTGGGCTTGCCGCTGGCATCGGTCGTTACTTCTCTTGCCATGGCGTTGGTAATCAAATCAACATTGCCAGTAAGTAAAGAGGGATTCACCAGCACCGAGGAAGAGGAAAAGTCACCATATACTGTGCACCCGCGATTACATTGTGAGCAGAAGAAGCACGCACCTCTATTTTTATTATTGGGCAATGGACGCGTGAGTATGGATAGTCGTGATGGAATAACGGGAATGTTAATTGATGTTGCCGCTTCCTTGATGAACATTTCATGAAGCCTGGGCTTGGGCGGGGGAAGAAAGATGCCATCTGGTTCATTGGGAAAATTTTCCTTTGAGCCAAATACTCCGATCAACTGATCAACTTTATCATAGTATGGTGCAACGTCATCGTATCCTATCGGCCAGTCCTCGCCAAGACCATCGATGCTTTTCCGTTTGAAATCTTTTGGTCCAAACCGCAGAGAAATTCTACCCCAGTGATTGGTGCGACCTCCCAGCATTCGGGAGCGCCACCAGTCGAATTTTGTTCCGTCTTTGTGGGTATAGGGTTCACCGTCCAAAGTCCATCCACCATAGGATGCATCAAAATCACCAAAGGGTCGGAACTCCGTGCTGGCCCCTCTTCGAAGAGACTCCCACGGCCATTTCAGCTGTGTTACATTTTTGGTGGGGTCATACATTGGCCCGGCTTCGAGCAACGCGATTTTTAGACCTGCCTGGCTGAGCATGTACGCGGCCATTCCCCCACCGGCTCCAGAGCCTACAATGATGGCATCGTAGTTTGTGTTGGATTTTTTGATTTGCATTGTGAAAAAACGAATTGACTAAATGTAAAATTTATTCTGCCAATTGAAAAGGCTTTGTCTGGTTGTGGACAATCATTGCGGCAACAAATTCATTTTCGCTTTTCTCACCTTTGAGGACATTTTGTAGTTTGGTCGATGTGAAGCGAACCATTTTATTATATGGATTGGCGTTGGCTGTGCTGGTTTTCATTATGAAGATCATTCAATACCGCTTTTGGGTGAAAGACCTGACGATTGAGTTTTATATTGGATTAATCGCGGTGATGTTCACAGTGTTGGGTGTGTGGGCTGGTTTACGACTTACGCGAAAGAAGGTGGTTTATATGTCGCCCGAATTTGAACTTGATCAAGATGCATTGAACCGCTTAAATATCAGCAAGCGCGAATTGGAGGTTCTTCAGTTGATGGCTAAGGGACATTCGAACCAGGAGATTGCCGATGCGTTGTTTGTTTCGTTGAACACAGTGAAAACACACCTCTCCAACCTTTTCCTGAAATTGGAGGTCAATCGCAGAACGCAGGCACTTCAAAAAGCGAAGGAACACAGGCTGATTCCCTAATACTTTCGGGCGAAATGGCCTTAAATTCGGAAAATCACCCGATCGGGTGAAGGTCAGTAAGGCATTGATCAGTTGTTTTGGGCAAACACAAATAAAATATGAAAAGAATAGTATTCATTTTCGGATCCATCGCAGGGCTCATAGAAGTAGCCATGTTTTTCATCACCATGCCATTGATGGGTGACGGTACCCTTGCTTTTGAAAATGGTGAGATCATAGGCTATTCCACCATGATCGTGGCGCTCTCAATGATTTTTTTTGGAGTAAAGTCATTTCGGGATAACCACAACGAGGGTAAGATCACATTCGGGAAAGCTTTCCAGGTGGGGATATTCATTGCGCTTGTGGCGTCTGCCATTTATGCACTCGGCTGGGAGGCCTACATGGCGACTGGCACGGGGCCCGATGACTTTATGGAACAATACACTGACCAATACGTGACCCAGATGGAGAGCGAAGGGGCATCGCAATCGGAGATTGATGAAATGAAATCAGAGATGCAGTCGATGTCGGAGATGTATAAAAATCCGGTAATCAGATTTGGTATGACGCTGATGGAGATTCTCCCGGTGGGACTGGTGATTACGTTGATCACAGCAGCAGCGGTAAGACGGTCAGAAGTCAAAGTATCGGTATAGTTGGGAATCAAAACTTCAACGAATATGAAAAAGAGAGTAACAGGCATTGGTGGAATTTTTTTCAAAGCGAAAGATCCTGATGGTATTAAAAAATGGTACGAGAAACATCTTGGCTTTCCGTACGATCAGTATGGCTGCTCTTTCGCCTGGATTCAAAAGGAAAGCAAAAAATCAGGATACACTGCCTGGAGTCCATTTTCTGAGGACACAAAATATTACGAGCCTTCCAAAAAGGACTTCATGTTTAATTACAGGGTGGAGAATCTTGAAGAACTTTTGAAAATTTTGAAAAAAGAAGGAGTTCAGGTAGTGGGTGAAATGGAAACCTATGAATATGGAAAGTTTGGATGGATTATGGATCCGGAAGGAAACAAAATAGAATTGTGGGAACCGATTGACACCGCCTATGATGGGATGGTGGAGGGCAAGACGATAGCTAGCTAATCCAGTCGCGGAAAGCAGGTGCCGTTTCTTTACTTACGAATACCTCTTCTTTGCTATCCGGATTCAGAAAGACTCTGATCTTTCCATTGTCCGGTTTGAATTTTTCGATGGCGTTGAGGCAGCTTAGGTATTTGCGGTTGATCCGAAAAAATTTTGATTGATCTACAAGCGCCTCCAACTCTGCCAATGTCTTGTCAACAATCAATTGGCGCCCGGTAAAGTCTCTGGCGAATACGATTTTGTGTTCGGTGAAGAAATACGCGATATCGTTTAGGTTTAAGGCGATGTATTCCGTCCCCTTCTTTGCAAGTATGCGATCCCTCGAAGGCGATTGAATGTGATTGAGAATCTTCAATAAATTGCCTTGAAGAAAATGTTCCTGAAGCTTTTTTACTTTGTCAAGTGAGCGTCTCAGTTTGTCTTCCGTGATTGGTTTCAGAAGATAATCAACAGAGTTGAATTCGAAAGACTCGAGCAGGTACTTGTCATAGGCGGTAGTAAAAACTACCGGAAATTTGACGGGATGCTTTCTGAAAATCTCGAACGAGTGATCATCAGACAACTGAATGTCCACAAATGCGAGATCTGGCTCAGGATTTTTTGCGAGCCACGTCAATGTGTCTTTTACACTTCCCAATTGAGCTACCACCTCAATAGCATGGTCAATCAACTTGAGCATCGATTCGAGCTTGGCCCTTGCGGGGAGTTCGTCTTCTATGATAATCGTCTTCATCAGTTGTGAAGTGGTGTAAGAGGCATACTCACAATAAATTTACCATCATCGCGGTAAGCTTCAATGTTGGCACCGGTCACCAACTGAAATCTTTCCGCAAGGTTCTTCAGTCCAATCTTTGAAGAGTGTTGTCGATTTGCCTTTTCCTGTATCTGGTTGATGATGTACAGTCTATTATCTTTCACGTCTACGTCAATGTACAACGGTTTTTGCTCGCTGATTTCGTTGTGCTTCACCGCATTTTCGAACGCTACAAAGACGGAGGTCGGGGGAATAAGAAAATCTTTTTCAGCGGAACCATTGAATTGTTTTTTGATGATCAAGGCTTTTCCGAATCGAAGATGCAGCAGATCGGTGTAGCGATGAGTGAACTCTAGCTCATCCTCAAGGAGAACCAGCGTGTGATCTTTTTGTATCAGAATGTAGCGATAAACTTCAGCGAGGTTTTCCGTGAACTCGTGCGCTTTTTTTGAATCTGTTTTAATCAGGTGGGAGAGCGTATTTAGTGAGTTGAACATAAAATGAGGATCGACCTGGTTCTTCAATGCTGTCAGTTCTGCTTCCGCTTTGGCGCGTTGCAGTTGTTCATTTTTCACAGTTTCACTTTCTTTTTCCTTTACCAGAAAGACAGTTTCATAAACATGTGTCACAAACAACACGCATATTACATTGATCAATACTACCACTTGAATAACACTCCAGTCTGTCTTCGGGAAACCCGCCCAGATGTACCACAGGCAAAGCCAGGCGACAGTAATTGGTGCCGTGTAGAATACATTATTCATTAGCAGTAGGATGAGTTTTTCCATCGGCTTGTCAAACCAGGTGAACCGCTTGCGCGTGCGGAAGAGGAGGTAGCGATTGCCTTGCCAAATGAAAAAAGCAAGCAAAACGAAGTGAATATACCCCAGCCAATACACAGGGCTTGTGAGCGGGAGATCACCAAAAAGACCTGTGGCATTGGGGATAAGAATACCAAAAAATGGAATGCCGATCATCCTGAACTTGTCATCATTCAGTTGAATTTCAGAATGGGCTATCGTTTTTTCCGGTTCGCTCACGGATTTTTCCGGTTCAGTTACTCCTTTGTGTTTCGTAAAGTTAAAGTTCGCAATTTGAATTCAGTTACTACACATGAATATCAAAATCGTGGTGCTGCTTTTTTTAATCTACAATCTGAACATAATGAATTTGCAAGCCAATGCGACTGTAGCCGAACGAATATCCAGGTCAGCAGAAATTATTTTGAATGACAGGATCGACAAGGTATTTCCATTGTTCGGCCCTGTACGCGAAATGGATTGGGAGTACGGATGGAATCCGGAAATTGTTTATACAAACGATCGGCTGGTAGAGAAGGGGATGATTTTCAAATCGCCAGCCAGATTCGAAGGTGAGCAACCTTACGTTTGGGTGATTACGCAATACAGACCTTCTGAGTATCTGATCGAGTACACCGTAAGCTCTTCCGACCGTGTCTGGTTCATTCAGGTTGGGTGTGAGCCTATAGGGACGAAAACAAAAGCTAATGTATCATACACCTTCACAGCTTTGAACGAACATGGTGCGGAATTGAACAGGATTGCATTAGAGCAGATGTACTCCAGCAACTTGAAGGACTGGGAAGAAGCATTAAATTATTACCTCAAAACAGGTAGGGCATTGGGTAGCCCGAAACATTGAACAACTAAATCAAACTAACTTTTATGGATACTTCTTTTATTAATTATTGGGCAATCCTCGTTTCGGCATTGTCAACATTTGTTCTCGGTGGAATCTGGTATTCGCCTGCTGTTTTTGGCAAAGCGTGGATGAAAGAAAATGGATTTACTGAGGAAGACCTGAAGAAGGGGAACATGCCTAAGATTTTTGGACTGGCATTTCTGTTGGGATTGATATCTGCGATCAATCTGGCAATGTTCATGGGGCCTGACGTTGACGTTTCTATGGGCGCATTCTATGGATTTCTCGCTGGCTTCGGGTGGGTAGCCACATTCGTTGGAACGCACTATCTATTCGAAAGAAAGTCTTTCAAATTATTCCTTATCAACGCTGGTTATAGCGTGGTAGCGCTTACGATCATGGGACTTATTATCGGAGGCTGGCGATGAAAAAGTTAGTAGCAGCGTTTGTCATCTGGGCTACTTTAGCTCATGCGCAGGTTGCAACTGAGCCGCGCGATAGGGTTATCGCACAATCTGTCACGCTGAATTGTTCAGCTGAAATCGCATTCAGCTATTTTTCAGATAGTCAGCTGTTGCAACAGTGGCTCGCTCCCAAAGCGGATGTCGAGATGAAGCCGGGTGGGAAATATGAGTTGTTTTGGTCACCAGATGATGCGGATAAAACGAACAACAGCACCCTCGGATGCAAGGTGTTGGCAGTTGAAGCGCCCTACTACATTAATATGGAGTGGAGAGGAAATAAGGATCACAAGTCTTTTATGAACAACGTGCGACCGCTGACCAATGTATCGGTTGCGTTCATTCCGATAAACCCAACTGTGACGAGGGTGTCACTGCTGCACACCGGCTGGCGCCAGGGAAAAGATTGGGATAGTGCCTTTGCTTTTTTTGAAAAAGCCTGGGCTGGCGCATTTAAAACGCTGGAATCAAAGTTCAATAGTGAAACCAGTACACCCTCAACAAAATTATTTTGTTACTACCTCAAACTCAATGATGCTTACAAAGATCCGGCTAGCTGGACCGATGAAGTTCAGCAGACCCTGCAGCGACATGCAGTGTGGATGGATAATCTCGGCAAAGAGGGAAAATTGATTTTTGCCGGCCGGACTTTGGTGGGACTTGATGATGAAAATCTTTTTGGTATTGCTATAGTAAAAGCTAATGATATTGAAGAGGCCACGAAGATGATGGCAGTCGATCCTGCGGTTGTAGCCGGGATTCAAAGGTCTGAGGTGTTTCCTTATTCAATGGCCATCAGGCATCCCGAAAATCTAGATCGCTAAGTTTGAAGCATATGAATAGAGCAATATTGGTGTCCATGACGATGTGTATAATGTTGTCATGTCAAACTCAAAGTAAAAAAACGGTGGAGGACATGGTGCATCCTTTGGTCGGTGAATGGAGAAATGTTGATCTCACCGTTGAGATGGATAAAAAGAACGGAGATGTTTCTCACATTTTCAAGGTCGATGTGGGCACCTGGGAAGATTCTCTTCAAATCCGCCCCATTCGCACTTACTTTAGACCAGATGGGACTTTTAATTCAGAACATTTTAATCTGAATGACAGTCTCGTTTTAAATCCCAGTGGTACCTGGTCAACATCAGATAACATGATGACTATGAGTACAACTAAGCCTTTCTCTGACACCACAGCTTGCGAATACACGATCGAGGGCGAAGTGGTAACATTTGGATGTTGGGTCGACTGGGATCAGGACGGGAACAAAGACGACTGGTATTTGGGAACGCAGAAGAGATTTGCTCCAGTTAAAACCGGTAACTGAGTCCGAACTGAATCGTTTTATTCTTTGTGAAGGTAAGGAAAGGAAGATCCTCATCTATTTTGGTGATACCATAAATGTATCTTCCGTAGCAGCCTATTCCATTATTTAGCTGAAACTCAAGGCCACCACCAACAGAAGTTTCGAAGCGGCTATACTTTGTACTGAAATCATCTCTCCGCACTACCCCTGTTCGGTCGTCCTGAAACTCCTGGTCGAAGATCATACCAAACTGCGGGCCGCCAACGACAGCGATGTTATCCGTAATGTACCACTTGGCAAACAGTGGAACATTAATATAATCGAATCGGGACTTGAGGTTTTTGCGGATGATCCCATTATAGGAACACCCATGTCCCGAATACATGGCTTCCGCCTGAAAGCCCAGTTTGCCAAATTTTTGTTCCGTGATGATGCCCACATGTACGCGGGTGAGGCTGCCCACAGCGGCCGGATATGAACCCTTTACCTCCTGCGTGGCCACGTTTACTCCAAGTTTTACCCCCATCAGGAATTTTCTTTGAGCCAAAGCCGAGTGAGAAACGGAAATGATCGAAGCGAGGAGGAGGCCTGTGAGTAAACGCATTGACGAATAGCTGGAGTTTAAAGCTGCATTTTAATGAAAATAGAAAAATCCCCCTAGATGCTGTATTTATTTAATGACGCGGGTGAATTTCAGGGTTTAACCATCCAAAAAATAGATTGGAAATTAAAAACGGTAAAGGAGAAGATGTTA
>DAORAG010000104.1:0-8790 GCA_035344095.1 Cyclobacteriaceae bacterium
GTGATACTTTTATTCACTCCATTCTTTCTGAAATCGGGTTTGTTAATACGCTTCAGTCAAAATCCCGCTATCCAGAGTTGGATGAATCTGACCTGGAGAGTCTGAATCCCGACTATGTTTTCTTGTCTTCAGAACCTTACCCGTTCAGGCAAAAGCATCTCGGTGAATTAGAGAAACTCTTTCCCAATGCTAAAGTCATTTTAGTAGATGGAGAATTTTTTTCCTGGTATGGGAGCCGGTTGATGAAGGCACCACAATACTTTAATAGCCTAAACCTATCTTAGCTCAAACCCGACATTCCTCAGGTCATCCCAAAACTCCGGATAAGACTTGTTCACTACCTCCGGACTTTCGATTTCTAAGTCCATTAGGGTCGCCCAGGGGGCAAAGCCCATGGCCATTCGGTGATCGTGGTAGGTGCTTATCTGTATTTTCTCGGCAGGTGCCGACCCCGGAGTCAGCTTGAAGTGGCCCTTGGCGGATTCTTCAAGCGTTGCCCCAACCTTGCTGAGTTCGTTTTGTAGTGCGGTAACACGATCAGTCTCTTTGATGTAAAGACTCTCCAATCCGGTAAACGACCCACTTACATTCGTCAGGGCACATACTGGCAACACAGTTTGTGCGAGGTCAGGGCAGTCCGTAAAATCCCATTCAATGAACTTCGCTCTTGAGTTGCTCTTTGCGAGAATCAGATCGTTGCTTTTAAATGTAGCTTCTACACCCAGCTGCTGCATGATCTCCACAATCACGCGATCTCCCTGAATGGATTGGGGTGGAACATCTTTCAAGGTGAGTGTAGATTTATGGGAGAGTGCCACGAAGGCAAACCAATAGCTGAGGGCCGACCAGTCCGGCTCTACGCTAACTTCAGTCGGCTTGTAATTCGAGTGGGGTATCACGATCGAATTGCCATCAATGATGCATTTGACCCCAAATTGAGCCATTTGCGAGGCTGTCATTTGGATGTAAGGCTTGCTGCCTACTTTTCCTTCCAACTCGATCGTAAGCCCCATCGGTAGTACTGGGGCAACCATCATCATGGCTGAGATGTATTGGCTACTGACGTTCCCAGGTAATGAAATCTGGTCGCTTTTCTGGCCCTCAAAAGCCTTGATATTAAGGGGAGGAAATCCTTCCTTTTCCAGGTAATCGATGTCTGCGCCTACCTTTTTGAGTGCCTCAACAAGTAGACCGATGGGACGCTCCTTCATTCTGGCTGTTCCAGTAAGTGTTTTTGGCTGGTTGGTAACTGCCAGATACGCGGTCAGAAATCGCATGGTCGTACCCGCATCCATGGCATCCAAAGCCTGATCTTTACTGGCAAGAAGATTTTTCATCAGTTGTGTATCCCTGGCACTTGCGAGGTTACTAACAACTGATCGGTTGCCTGAAAGCGCATTGATGATTAAGGCCCTGTTGCTGATGCTTTTTGATGAAGGCACTTTAGCGATTGTGCCGGAAAACTCCTGCTTGCGACTTATGGATAGTGATGACATCAGGCGCTCAAGTTAAAAAATAAATTCTCCGACACCTTTTTAACTTGACGTGAAACATTTTAAATTCAAAGAGGGTTTATATTCCTATGGGTGCAACAAAGAAAATTGCAATCGGACTGGGACTGGCGGGAGGTGCTCTCCTCACAGCGTGGTTGTTGTCTGGCTCGAGAGGGCGGAAGACTAAAGACTACCTTGTGAAAAGGGCTGAAGACCTCAGAAAAACTTTAAAGAAAGACAAAAATTCAAACGATGCCACTGACGTTCACTACATCTAAAGTGAATGATAGTAATCCAATGAGTTGCGTATTTCACTTTCGCTAACTCCTATATCCCACACAGCATGACCTATTCTTTCCAATAGGGCCATCAGAATCGTATTTCCTTTATTTTTCTTATCCTGAGCCATCAGCTTTATGATTTCTTCAGCTGAAGGCATGTCTTTCTTTTTCCCGAAAGTGGCAGTAACATAAGCTGAAATGTCATCAAGCTCCGGCTTCGACAAGAGGCCTTTTTCACAAGAAATCTGAGCTTCTGCTATCATTCCGATGGCGATTGCTTCTCCGTGAAATAGAGGGTCTAATGTGGTCAGGCAGCAGCTTTCCACAGCGTGCCCGATCGTATGGCCAAAATTGAGCACCTTCCTCACACCCCCTTCGTAGGGATCTGTTTCGGCAATCCCTGACTTGAATTGGTAGGAGAAGTCGATAAGGTCGTCCCAGTTCTGTTTCTCTAAGGGTTTCTGACTTATTTCCTTCCACTTCGATTCACTTGAAATCAAAGCGTGTTTGATAACCTCAGCGAATCCCGATCGCAGTTCTCGCACCGGAAGAGTTGCCAGAAAGCTGGATGAAATTAACGTGGTATCAGGCTCACGAAAAAGTCCAATGTGATTTTTGAGGCCCATAAAATCAACCCCAAGCTTGCCGCCCACGCTTGAATCGACCTGAGACAGAAGGGTGGTGGGAATAAGCAAAAAGTCGATTCCTCGCTTGAATGTAGACGCGCAGAATCCACCCATATCACCAAGTACGCCCCCTCCCAAGACGATCAACACACTGTGGCGGTCAAAATTCTTAACGGTGAGTTGTTCCCAGATTTGCTGACAAGTTTCAATTGTTTTGAATTTTTCTCCTGCTTCTACCCTTATTATTTCGTGCGCAGGCAACACCTTTTCAATTAAAGGGTAGCACAGGTTTTCCGTGTTGGCATCAACCAATACACCCACTTTGCTGTAGGGCTTTTGCTTTATAACATCCCGAAGTGAGGGCAGAATGTCTTTTTTTATGATTACGCTTTGCACTAGTCTTTCTTCTTTTCGGTTTCCTTGTTCATTATTTCCGTTTGAATCCTGATCGATTCATCGTGGATAGATCGATAGATTGATTGGATGTATTGGTCAGAGAGGCTCTTCGCCTCACCCCACGAAGTTCGGGTTTGGAGAATCTCATTCCATCGTTCCAATTGAAATACAGTCACATTATTTTCCTTTTTATATTCGCCAATCTTTTCAATCAGCTGTTTTCTCAACGACAGGACTTCAATTAATTCCTGGTCAATGTGATCAATTTTTTCCCTTAGCTGTTCGAGTTGACTAATAAACAACGCATCATTCGAATGTTTCTTTGTAAACCTTAGTTGATTCAGGAGTTCGCTAAACCCCGGCAAAGGGATTTGTTGATCGGCATCACTTAAAGCCAGCTCCGGATCAGGATGCGTTTCAATCATCAAGCCATCATACCCAAGGTCAAGCGCCTTTTGTGATACTTCAAGGATCATACTTCGATGACCCGCTATGTGGCTGGGATCGCAAATCAGTGGTAATGTTGGAAAAGTGGATTTTAGTTCAATGGCAATTTGCCAGGTCGGACTGTTTCTGAATTTTGATTTTTGATAACTGGAAAAACCGCGGTGAATTGCCGCCAGTTTCGTAACCCCGGCATTAAATACTCTTTCAATAGCACCCTGCCATAATCCTAGATCGGGATTAATGGGGTTTTTTATCAACACCGGAATGTCTATTCCTTTCAACGAATTGGCAATCTCCTGAACCATGAATGGGTTAACCGTAGTTCTGGCCCCAATCCAAAGCACATCGATTCCGTGCAGAAGCGCCTGCTCAACGTGTGTCGGAGACGCAACCTCGGTCGCGATGTTGATTGGAAATTCACTTTTGATGTCAACCAGCCACTTAAGGGCTTCTATCCCTTTCCCTTCGAATGAATTTGGCCGAGTGCGCGGCTTCCAGACACCTGCTCGCATAATGCCAATGCCCAAACCAGTCAGATGGCTGGCCACCTCTCGCAACTGATCCGGGCTTTCTGCGCTGCACGGACCTGCTATCAACATCGCAGGGTCTTTGGCTTCTCCCCAACTCCTCCAATCTTCTACCTTCATAATCAAATCTGACATTATCCTCTTAAACAAAATAACTCAATTCTTGTCCTTTGGCGAAGGTAAAAAAGTCAAAAGAATGCCCTTCCTCCCTATATTTAGGCACTAATTATTGAATATGGAAGTTGAGCCGAAAGTTCACTTTGATGACACCGAAATAGCATTCTCTTACAAGAGCGATTCAGAGCTAAAAAAAGCCAATTTTATTTTTACCCTGGTCAATAACCCAGTTATCTCGAGCCTCGCAACCAGTGCGGTCAAACTTGGCTTGTTTTTGAGATTGCCCATCAGGGGCATCATCAAACGAACAGTATTCGACCATTTTTGCGGTGGCGAAACAATTGATAAATGTAAAGTTATTGTCGACAAGCTGGGAAAGTATAACGTTGGCTGTATCCTTGACTATTCCGTAGAGGGAGAAAAGACTGAGGATGGATTTGACCGAACAGCCAATGAAATACTGCAAACTTTTGAGGCGTCTAAAGATGATCGCTCTCTTCCGTTTTGTGTATTCAAAGTGACGGGCCTCGGAAGTTCAGAGCTTCTGGAAAAGGTTCAGTCGAAAGCCACGTTGACCGCGGATGAACAAAAAGCTTATCAGAGAATACACGATCGTGTTGATGCAATATGCGCCAAAGCGTTTGAATATAAAGAGCAGGTGTTGATTGATGCAGAGGAAACGTGGATTCAGGAACCAATCGATCGGTTGACTTATGAAATGATGCGTAAATACAACCAGCAGGCAGCTGTGGTATTCAATACGTATCAAATGTATCGGAATGATACGCTGACTAATTTAAAGAATGCCTTTCACGAAGCCGCAATGCACAATTATTACTTGGGTGTGAAGATGGTGCGGGGAGCGTATATGGAGAAAGAGCGTGAACGTGCTAAGAAAATGGGATATCCCGACCCCATTCAACCCAATAAGGAAGCAACCGATGAAGCATTTAATAAAGGTCTGGCTTTTTGTGTTGATAACAAGCAGCGGATTTCATTGATGTGTGGATCGCACAATGAATACAGTAACCGATATCTGACAGTGTTAATGGAGAAACATGGCATGAAAAATAATGACAGTCGGATATGGTTTGCGCAGCTTTATGGGATGAGCGATACCATCTCGTTTAACCTGGCAAAGGAGGGTTATAATGTGGCGAAGTATGTGCCATACGGGCCTGTGGAATCTGTGATTCCTTACCTATTGAGGAGGGCGGATGAAAACACCTCCGTGGCGGGACAAAGCAGTCGCGAGCTGATGCTGATTCGTAAAGAGCTCAAGAGGCGGAAATCAGCTTAGGGCATCAGGCCGAGAATATTTAATTTTGCCGCACTTTAGTCACAGCCATTAAAATCACCAATATTCCATGCATTTAAGCGAACAGGAGCAAGTAAGGAGAAAATCACTGGAGGAGCTTCAGAAGTTGGGAATTAATCCCTACCCGGCTGATCTATTCGAGGTTAATGCCTCAGCGGCTGAAATATTAGAAAACTACCCTAAGCAAAAGATAGATTACAAGCATGTGAGGCTGGCAGGCCGGATGATGTCGAGACGAATAATGGGTAACGCCTCATTTGCTGAGCTACAAGATGTCACTGGACGCATTCAGGTGTACATTAGGCGGGATGATATTAGTGATGGTGATGATAAAACCATGTACAACACAGTGTTTAAGAAGTTGTTGGATATTGGTGATATCATTGGAATAGAGGGTTTTGTTTTTACTACGCAAACTGGTGAGATATCAGTTCACGTTCAGAAACTAAAGTTGCTTTCCAAAGCCCTGCGACCGTTGCCGATCGTAAAGGAAACTGAGGACGAAAGCGGCAATGTAACGCAACATGACGCGTTCACCGATCCGGAGCAACGCTATCGCATGCGTTATGTGGATTTGGTGGTCAATCCTCACGTGCGGGATACTTTCGTAAAAAGAACGCTTCTCGTTAATTCAATGAGGCAGTTTCTAAATTCAAAAGGTTACCTCGAGGTGGAGACGCCCATTTTGCAACCACTCTATGGAGGAGCTGCCGCCAAGCCCTTCAAGACGCATCACAACACCTTGGATATGACGCTGTATTTGCGAATTGCAAATGAGCTTTATCTGAAGAGGCTGATTGTGGGAGGGTTTGATGGTGTGTACGAGTTCAGCAAAGATTTTCGCAATGAAGGCATGTCGCGTTTCCACAATCCAGAGTTTACGCAGGTAGAATTGTATGTGGCCTACAAAGACTACAACTGGATGATGGACCTTGTGGAGGAGATGATTGAGAAAGCGGCCCTCGATATTCACGGAACTACAGAAGTGAAAGTTGGCGACAAGGTGATTGACTTCAAAAGACCGTGGAAAAGATTTACGATGTATGAGGCGATTCAGCATTTCACGGACATCGATATTTCTGAGATGGATGAGGCCGCACTGCGTGAGACTTGTAAAAAGCTTCATATTAAAGTCGATGAGAGCATGGGCAAGGGCAAACTCATTGACGAGATTTTTGGAGAGAAGTGCGAGCCGCATCTTATTCAGCCGACATATATCACCGACTATCCCGTAGAAATGTCACCATTGGCTAAGAAGCATAGATCAAAACCTGGATTGGTTGAAAGATTCGAAGCCATCTGTAATGGCAAAGAGATTTGCAATGCATTCTCAGAGCTTAATGACCCATTAGATCAACGTGCGAGATTCGAAGAACAACTTGAGCTGGGCAAGAGAGGTGATGAGGAAGCGATGACACTCGATGAAGATTATTTGCGGGCGCTCGAATTCGGTATGCCACCGACTGCAGGGCTTGGCATTGGCATTGATAGGCTATCAATGATAATGACCAACTCATCTTCGATTCAGGATGTAATCTTCTTCCCGCAGATGAAACCAGAAAAACACGCTGCAGCAAACCCGGAAAAGGAGTTTGGAGAGCTGGGTATTCGGAAGGAACTGATGCCGATTTTTCAAAAGTTGGGATTGACCAGCAAGGCTCAGTTAAAAGAAATTAAAGCGAGTAAGCTATTCAACGATGTGTGCGGCACGCGCAAGAAGTTGAAACTGGAGGATGTGAAGAACCCAACGCTGGAAGAAGTGGAAGGGTGGTTGAGTAAAATTTAACTAGCGAATATCAAAAAAATTCCGGGTTCTATCCAGCTTCAGGTCGCGCAGCATGCCAGACTTTACGCCAATTGAAAAGTTATAGCTTTGAAACGGACCGAATGGTGTCCAGCCAAGGCTTACTTGCCAGCAATGCAGATCTCGATTGATGGTGAGGAAGGTTTGGGTAAACTCTTTGCTTTCAAAATCATAACCGGAATTAAAGGTAACCTTCCATTTTTCTGTCAGTGACAGGTCACCATTGAAACGGAGTGCCTGAGTCACGTTTGATTTCTGCCTCCCTTGCTTTGTGTATGTGAGATTGTAGTTTATACGAAAGTTCCAGGGAATACTGAAGTCAATGTATGCGTCAGGGTTTTGCAAGAAGAAATCCTTATCCGATTCGGTAAGGCTAGACTCAGATATTTTCTTCCGTGACTCTGCATCTTTCTCTTTGCCTTTTGGAGAAAGGTTGGTACTTAATGCCAGGTTAAAATTGGTTACTTGTCCCAGTTTAAATCCGTCCTGCCATACAAACCGGCTGATTCTGGTCTCATAAATCTGGCGGCTGGTTTCTGTGGTAACGATGCTATCAAGTCTATATGTATAAGGGTCAAGTACACCACCAATGTTGATATTGAATTTGTCATTCAGGACATTGGTATTTGCGCTAAACGAAAAAGGTGCAAGCTTGAAGGAGTCTGCGGCAAAATTGTAATTGGAGGAAATGGAGAGATTATTAAAAAGTGAAATCTTTCTTGCTACAGAATCTGTCTCGTTCTTCACTTTCATCTCCAAATTGTTACCCAGGCTAAAGGACATGGAACTCTGCCTTCCTTGCCCGGATGAGCCATAGATAAATTGTGGTCCTTCATGTCGTGATCTACGCAACACCCCTCCCGATGCAGTATTAAATTCCTGCCAGTAGCCATACTTGGGATCACCAAAATCAGGTTGATAGCTAAAACCGATTGATGGATTCATTACATGCCTGATGGCTTTAAGTTTGCGATTTGGGTTTTTCACGATGAACATACCATAAATACGCGTGTTCAGGTTAACACCTCCGGAGTAATTTGTAATTCTGTTGAAACCTTGAATCGTATCGGTGACAACGGCAGCATTGCCAGTAGGGTCGAGCGCCCAGTTTAACTTTTGGAAATACCAAATCTCATTAAGATTCACACTCGGGCTAAGGGTGAAAAATTTGAGCAATTTGGTTGATGTTGAAAGAGGAATAGTTTGCCGAACACCTTTCCTTGAATTTTTGAAAAAAAGAGAAAGGTTATTGACCTCGAACGGAACTATACTGTCATTTACATCTCCGATCTTTCCCAGACTATTGGTTATCTGGTTTGATCCATTCGCTGTATACCTTACGACAAAATTTTTGAGGAGGTCTTGCTGCGATTTCTTAAACGGGTAAACGTTATTCATATTCAGGCTCATGTCAGGCAGAGGCAAGTCTACTCTTTTGGTGACCAGGTCCTGATTGACCCTCATATTAACTCCTAGTGCAAATGGAGTCCCAGGAAATGTTTTTGAATATGAAACGTTGGAACTCAGTTTTCGGCTTGTGTTGTCAATCCTTGTGGCGCGTGGATCACTGTTCAACCCAAGAAAGTTATTATTGGTGAAATTTGAAGTTGCTGCGTTCACGGAAGCGGAGAATCTTCCAGTGCCACGCGTTTGTGGCGAGTGACTCCACGCAATTCTAAAATCTTTGCTTATTGATTTATCTTCGATTCTGTCTGTAACTCTGTTATTTGTAATACTGATATTAAAATTTCCAGAATAAGCATATCGTTTGTTATATGTGG
>DAORAG010000105.1:0-8694 GCA_035344095.1 Cyclobacteriaceae bacterium
TGCGAACCAATTAGCCAGTTCTACGCCCCGTGTCTTACAAGAGCAAAAATCTACAAACGAGCTGTTGGATATTTTCGCTCAAGCATCTACTTACTGATTGGAACAGCAGTAGTTAAATTCGTCCAAAATGGGGGAAAAATTTTTCTAATCTGTTCACCCGATCTAAACGAAAAAGATGTTGATGCTATAAGTCATGGCTATGTGGAGAGAGACGAACAGATAAGCAAGAATCTCATAGCGCAGTTTGAATATCTCATCAACAACACTCAAACTAGTCAACCAACTAGAGTACTGGCAACACTTATTTCGTTTGGTATTTTAGAAATTAAGATTGTATGGCGCCCCAATGCTCATGGTCTTTACCATGAAAAGATCGGCGTGTTTCTGGATGAGTATGACAATCGCGTGAGTTTTATAGGTTCAGCGAATGAATCTTGGAGCGGCTGGGATGCACGGGGAAACTTTGAATCAGTTGAAGTTTTCTGCAGTTGGAAGCATGAAAATGAACGAGAGCGTTCATTACGACATGAAGCAAATTTCGACAATTTATGGGCCGGCTTAGATCCTGAAGCTGAAACTATCCCATTTCCAGAGGCAGTCAGCCGACATCTATGTAGCTATTCCCTAGGCACGTTAGACGAGATAGAGAAAACCCTTGCCGAATCAGTTCTCAATCAGTTTCCCTCTCAAAAGCGTAACCCACTCCCGCACCAAATAGCGGCAATTGAAGCATGGAATAAGCAAGGAAAACGTGGCATTTTTGAGCATGCCACAGGAAGTGGAAAGACTTTCACAGCTCTTGAGGCGGCGAAATCACATCTTGTGAAAGGAATGCCTGTTCTGATTCTTGTGCCTAGTCAGCTTCTGCTGAAGCAATGGGACAAGGAGGTGAGAACTGAGACGCCTCAATCAGCAATCATATTGGCAGGCTCAGGGAACAATCGTTGGAAAGAATCTGGCAGGTTAAGACGGATTAGCTCTGCCATCCCAACTGGTCCTCGAATAATATTGGCAACGATGCAAACTACTGCAACGGATTTGTTTCGTCGCGAGCTTAGTCAAGGCAATCACTTAATGATTATTGCGGATGAAGTCCACCAAATAGGTAGTCACTTTAATTCGCAATGCTTATCTATCCAGTCAGGTCCTCGCCTAGGTCTTTCAGCTACTCCGAAACGTTACGGTGATCAGGTCGGGACAGAAAGAATCATCGAATACTTCGGACCAATTGTTTCCCCAAAAATCACTCTGGCAGATGCAGTTAAAGCAGGCCGTCTTGTTGAATATGAGTACTTCCCCCATCCGGTTCATCTTACAGATGAAGAGGCACAGGAATGGAAAGCGCTGACTCGTAAAATCAGCTTTGAGATGGCCAAATCAAAGTCATCTGAAGGGGGAGTGCTCTCTGAGAAAGCGAGAATGCTCATTCTGCGTCGCTCTAGGATAGCCAAAAAGGCTATTGGCAAAGTAAGGCTGGCATCAAAAATTCTTGAAGATAATTTTGAGGATGGACAAAGCTGGCTAATCTATTGTGAAGACTCATCCCAGCTGGCTGACGTGATGCAGGTTCTTAACGAAATTGGAATTAAGTCAATTGAATATCACACCAATATGGAAGGGCACCAGGCAGCGACTCTGGATTGGTTTCGAAAATTTGGAGGAGTACTAGTTTCGATTAAGTGCCTTGATGAGGGTGTCGACATCCCATCTGTTTCTCACGCACTTATACTGGCATCATCACAGAATCCAAGGCAATTCATACAACGTCGAGGACGAGTGCTGCGCAAATCTCCTGTAAAGCAGATCGCCGTTATTCATGACGTATTAGTTGTGCCGTTGAGACTAGTCGATGAACCAGAACAAACAGCGCTGTTAAAGTCTGAATTCTTAAGAGCAATCGAATTCTCAGGCTCGGCATTAAATAAAACTGCCGGAGCTAGATTGCGTGAGATGGCGAGAGAGATAGGGTTTGATCCAGATGAAACTGGTGACGAAGGCATTGAGGAAGTGGGAGAAGAAAAGTGACCGACATGGCGTTAGAAGCATTACTAAAATCCGCAAAAAATGTTGCTCCTGAAGTCGCGGAAATTTTTCTAAAAGAATGCTACCTTATAGAAAAGGAACATCAGTTTAGTAAAGATCGGGACGAGCCGGTTAAGCATTTACAAAAACTAATTGAAGACGAAATTCTTGCCCGTACGTCCGGAGATAACTGATGAAGCTTCAAAAATTAACTATAAAAAATTTCATGCCGTACAAAGGGGAAGCCTCACTCAGATTTCCCACTGATGAAGTTAGAAATACCTTAATAGTATTTGGCGACAATATGAGAGGCAAAACAAGCCTTTTGAACTCTATTAGGTGGACCTTTTATAACTATGCATATGGCCGTCACTTGCGACCAATTCCACTGCATCTCATGCCCAACCGCGAGTCGGCTGCTGAAGGTGACTGGACGATGGAGGTACGCGTAGAGTTTGAGGCCGGCGGTAGTCAATATGATTTAAGACGAGTTGCCGAAAAAAAAGCTTTGGTATCGAAGCCTGAAAGACCAGAAGATTTCACTGTCACCGTTCATATGAAAAAGGATGGAGCGGCTATTCCAGCAAGTGAAATAGATACTGAAATTAACCGGTTTGCCCCCGAAAAGGTATCAAGATTCTTCCTTTTTGATGGTGAACTTCTTCAGGAATATGAGGAACTGTTAATTGAAGGAAGCGATCAAGGGAGAAAAATTAAAGAGGCAGTTGAGCAAGCCTTAGGTGTTCCCGCCTTGACTAATGGGCGTGATGATCTCTATACGATTCTCAAAAGAGCTCAAAAGCTACAAGAGCAAGAAGCAGCGAAGGTTAAGGGGATGGAGGGCATAGCTGAACGTCAGCGTGAATGGTATGTAAAACGTGAAAGTTACGAAACTGATTTGCGCGAGTTGAGGATTCGGCACAACGATGTGCGAGATCAGCGCCTTGAGCTTGAAGATGATCTCGAAAGATACGAGGCAGTCTTTCAACAAAAAATTGAGTTGGATGCACTTGAACGAAAGCGGGATGAAATAGATCAAGAGATAAAAACAAAATCACAATCCCGCTTGGATTTAGCTAGTAAGGTATGGCGCGATCTATTAGCGCCCAGACTGATCGCAATGCGAGACGCTTCCGTTGAAGAACAAAAACGTCTGATGGTGCAAATGAATAGTCGCATTCAAATCGAAACAAAAATTGAGCAAATCTTAGATTTTCTTAGAAATGCAGTATGTCCAACTTGTAAACAGCCGATGGAAGCTGGGAAAAGGGAATCTAGAGAGACTGATTTGCAAAAGCTCAAAAGTGAGTTAGATGACATTGCAGATGTCAGTCAGAATTTGTCGGAGATTTCCGTTCATATACAGAACATTTCGAAACTGCTTGGGGACGGGGTGTCCGCAAGAATCTTGGATATTGATATCGATCTTGCCCGCCGTGAGCATGAACTTTCAAGAGTCGAAAATAAAATCGAAGAACTTAAGGATGAAATTAAAGGTTATGACACAGATGAAATAATGCGCAAGAGGAAAAGCAGAGACTTGCTTCAAAAAGATGAAACTCGACTTTCTTTGGACATAGAGGATAGGGAAGCGAAAATCGCTGAGGCTGATCGTGAGCTAAAGGCTCTTTCCCAGAGAATGACTGATGACGTGTCGAAAAGCTCAACTAAAGGCACTCAAATGGCGAAGCTTAGTGAAGCTTTGTATGACTCCTTCTGCCAAAGCATTGAAGAACTCCGTAGCGCTCTACGTCAGCAAGTCCAAGCTAAAGCTAGCGATGCTTTCCGCCAAATGAGTACACAGCAAGCTTATCAAGGGTTACAAATCAATGAAAATTACGGATTAAAGATTATCGACCACAACGGGGAAGAAGTTGCAGTACGAAGTGCTGGTGCTGAGCAGATTGTCGCATTGTCCCTAATTGATGGGCTTAGTAGGTCCGGCCGTGCTGCTGGCCCTGTTGTCATGGACACCCCTTTTGGTCGTCTCGACATGAAACACAGAAAAAATATCTTGGTATACCTTCCAAAATCAGCCAGTCAGATCGTGCTATTTGTTCATGATGGGGAAATTCGAGGAAATGATGATTTATCTTCTATTGCCCATCGCATCGGGGGGCAATATGAAATTCGAGAGGTGTCTCCTAATCACTCAAGCTTAGAGATTAGACGATGAAACCTAATATTGATGAGCCAACAAACCTAGGACTCTCTGAAAAAGTGCATGCTAAGTTACGGCAGTTGCAAGAGGAGGGGCATTTTGCCGAGATGCGAGACGCTTATAGATTTGGTATTGCTCTTGCGCTTTCCAAAGGTGTTGTTCCTCCAGATATATCATCTCCAAGATCAAACATTTTTGGGGTGGCGTCGATTGATCCTGACAAATCCATTTACGCAGCCATTACTGCCTTAATGGATACTAAGCAAGATCCAGTATATAAATGGGCCGAACGACTTGCTGAATGGGGCGTTGAAGAGCTATTTACAAGAAGCCAAAACGGACAAATTGATTTTGTTGGCCTTGTAGAAGAGGCTAAGTTGAACGCTGGAGGCTAGTAAGTTTGCAGCCGTTTCGCGCCTATCTATTAGTACGACTACTTCCTTCCACTTGGGTATCGTCAGTTCATAGAGACCTTGAAAGTTTGCTAGACGCATGGAAGATTTACAGTGGACGGTCTGATATTACAGCGATTGTTCATGTTGGTCTCACAAGGTCGACTTATGAAAGCTATGAAGAACTAGCCAACCGCTATCCAGGCAAAGTGCTTCTTACGGCTAGCGCAAAATGGGTTTTTCTTAAGCTTTGCAAAACCTCGCGCTTACCTGCTGACATTATTGATGCCACACCTGTGTATGTAGCAACAGATGGTTGGGGTTATGTCATCGCGGACGAAGAGCTTGGATTAGCTGGGGAGCTAGAACCACCACCCTCTATTCACAATGGCGAACGTGTCAGGTCATCGAACTGGCTAAATGATTTAAACGAGAAAAATCTCACTTTATATAACGCTGTAAGGTCGGCAGGAATAACGGATGACTCTAGTTACTGGGAGAGAGAGCGCCTTTTACCTTATCACTCCAGAGTGGAAGCGGGGAGATATCGATTTCAGTTTCTCACAAAACAAAAATCCTTCAGCGAGCCAACAGAAATTCTTAAATTCTCTCCTCCTTGGGTTTTTGAGGAAAACATCAAAAATATTGGCTTAACAGTTAGGTCTTATAACGCGCTAATCGCTACAGGATTTACAACTGTTGAAGATCTATCCGGTTTAACTACGGAAGCATTATTAAACATTCCAAACTTTGGCAGACGTTCTCTGAGGGACGTTAATGAGCGCCTTTTGCAACTGATTTTTCCAAAAGACTTACATAGTATCCAACCCCCTTTAGTTTCGGATTTTCAATCATCTGTACAACCATCCTTAGACGGTTCTGAATCTGATATAACGGTAGAGACAAAACCATCTGTTGCCGTCCCAAACTCGTTTAATAGCACTCTAGAGCGACTAATTTCGTCGCTTGATCAAAAAATATCTAAAGCTCTTCATTTGAGAATGGGCTTGAATTGTGAAGCCATGACATTGCAAGAAGTAGGTGATGCGTTTGGATTTACCCGTGAGAGGGCTCGGCAACTTGAATCCAAAGGAATCAAACAACTCGCTAATAATCGGCTATGGGAGTCAGAGGTTGGGGCAAGATTGGCGAGAATTCTAGACAACAGAAGCGATCCGGTTACCCTTGCCGGATTGGGAATTCTAGATCCATGGTTTGCAGGAGTAGAGATACATAGAGAGCCAGTTGATTTCATCTTTGAAAATTTTCTCGCAGATAAATTTCATCTGGTGCGAGCTAACGGTCAATTTTTTGTGACAAAAATTTCACAGGAAGAGTGGGATGAGATTTGTAGGCTTGCTGCAAAAAGATTAGAGGATGGTGTTGGGAAGAACTGGTCTCTATCCGAAGCAAAGCAAAAGGTCGAGGATTTATTGCCACTAAGGGGAATCGAACTAAAGTCTGAGTTATGGGTGATCGCTAGCAGATTCGCACACTTCAGCAGTGCTGAGAATGGAGAAACCTTTTTAGTTGGTATTGGCCGTAGTGCTGAAGTCCTAGTTGAGTCGGTGTTAGCAGAGTCAAGTCGACCACTACATTTTTCCGAAATTGCCAAACAGATTAAAGAAAAATATGGCAAAGAGGTTGACGAACGCAGGGCTCATAACGCAGCTCTGGACCGCGCCTTTAGGTTCGGTCCAGGCACCTACGGCTTACTAAAGCATTGCCCAGTAACATCTGACGAACTTAGGGTAATCAGAGAAAGATGTGAAGAAATAATCTTCAATGGGTCTGATGGGCGACAATGGTCATGCGCGGAGTTGGCTGATACACTTGAAGAAGATGGATTAGACCTTGACGGACGTCTTAGTACATACGTTGTAAATATAGCGTTGAGCCAATCAGAGAGTTTGTCATATTTGAGACGGATGATCTGGACAAAATCGACCCAAATACCATTAGGAGCGACACATAGGTTGGATTTGGCTCAGGCGGTCGAATCACTCTTACTGGAAGCAGGCAGACCTATGTCTGCGTCTGAAATAAAGGAAACAATCCAGAGAGAGAGAGGCCTTAGTGACGTTTTCCAGATCCATCAAACAGGATCTCTGATTCGGGTTGGTATCGGCCAATGGGGGCTTATTGAAAGGGATCTTCCATTGAGCAAGGAAGATCAGCAACATGTAATTGATGAAATGGAATTCCTGCTGAGGAAACGTAACAGTGGAATCCATGTGACTGAGATCGCATCAGAATTAAGTTCGAATTTACCCAAAGCTAATCTTATTCTCGACCCTACTGTTTTCTTTACCTTAGCTCAGCGAAGCGGAAGGATGCGTGTTTCACCAGGGAAGTATTTGTTCTTACCAGAATGGGGTGGAGCTAGAAGGCTTTCATCTAAGCAAGCTATCTCGACAGTCATACTGCAAGCCCCGCCAGAAGGGCTTCGAGCAAGCGAGATAGCTCAACGCGCTTCCGATTTGCTAGGAAGAGTGATTAGCAGGGACGCAATATATTCTCCACTCTTTGCAATCGGGGCACGTTATGACGAAGCTTTATCTAGGTGGTTTCCTCCTGAAAAGGAAGGCTTTGACACGGATGATGACGATAACTAGTTTATAAACGTAATCGTTATTTTTTCTTAAAATGCAATATGAAAAACAGTCAGTTAAGAGTTGAACTATATGGGCATACCTCCCGTTTCTGAACCAAAAGATGCCGTTGCATCAATGAGATTGACTCGCCACGAGCGCACCGAAATGAAAGCAATTGCAAAGTCCTTAGGATTTCGTTCGTTCGGAGATTATGTTCGATTCCTTCACAATAAAAGCCAAGATGAGGTTAAGCTCGCCCGTAAATCAAAGGCACCAGCGAAAGAAGAAAAACTCACGCTATTTCATACGACGAAATATGGAAAGATCTATAACGGCGACTCTTTGGATTATTTGTTTTACAAAGCCAAGCCAAAATCTGTGAATTTGATAGTGACCAGTCCACCGTTTGGATTGACACGACAAAAGTCGTATGGGAACGAAGATGCAGATCAATACTGCAAGTGGTTTAGACCATTTGCCGAAGGATTTCGTAGAGTTCTAGAAGAAGATGGTAGCTTAGTAATTGATATTGGTGGTGCTTGGAAGCCAGGCATTCCAACGAGATCTTTGTATCATTATGAGTTACTAATTATGCTCTGCAAGGAGTTTGGTTTTCATCTGTGCCAAGAGCACTACTGGTGGAATCCAGCAAAATTGCCGACACCCGCAGAATGGGTAAATGTTCGTAGAGTTAGAGTTAAGGACGCAGTGAACTGCATTTGGTGGCTATCTTTAACCCCTTTTCCCAAGGCTAATAATCGGAGAGTACTTTCTCCCTATTCTCCATCAATGCATCATCTCTTAGAAAACGGATATAAGCCCAATTTACGCCCATCAGGACACGATATCTCCGACAAATTTCAAAAAAATAATGGTGGGGCTGTACCACCAAATTTGTTAGCTATTGCTAATACTGAATCACAGGGTCAATACCTCGAATATTGTAGGGATAATGGGATAAGACCTCATCCCGCAAGATTTCCTCATCTGCTTCCTGAATACTTTATTCGACTTTTAACTGACCCCGGTGATTTGGTGCTAGATCCGTTTGCCGGATCATGTGTTACTGGCATGGTAGCTGAAAGAATGAAGCGTAAGTGGACAGCAGTAGAAATGAATTCAGAATATTTGCGTGGAGCTCTATCCCGATTTAGTCAATCTACAAATGCCAGTAAGAGCCTGATCAGAAAGTCAAAGCCGACTGTATATGAAATAAGTAGCCCCTGCCCGATGCCAGTTGATGAGGTAGAAATCAAACTTGCGGAAGATGGGGGTACTTCTCGTAAAAAAAAATGAAGTGATACCCAAAAACTGGGCAGGTTATTTGGCTCGAGCTATAGTCAAATCTGGTGTATGGAAAATCATGCCACACACAAAAAACAGGGAAGTCCGTGAATGAGATAAACTTCCTCGTATTTTACCGCTGCGCCACAACAGCAACTACGGGCCCAGATCAGGTCTGAGCTAGTACAAATGAGCAGGCCCTAATATCCCACCTCAACCGCTATCAATGAAATTGCTGTTC
>DAORAG010000106.1:0-8668 GCA_035344095.1 Cyclobacteriaceae bacterium
TAAGTACGATTCTCTCTTCCGCATCCTTGATTGATAAGTACACAAAAGAAGCGGAGCAGCCGAAGAGAAAGAAACACGTTGACAGAATTAAAGAAGCCGTTGGCAACATGCGGGATATACTGGAAGATTTTCTCTCACTTGGCAAGTTGGAAGAAGGGCAGATTGATGTGAACATGCAAGAACTGAGTAATGATGAAGTGAGAAGTGAGCTCTCAAAAGTGGTGGCTAGCATGGAGCAATTGACCAAGCCCGGTCAGAAAATTGATGTGAAATGTACAGTTGATGGATCGGTGCGGTTGGATAGGAGACTGACGGGCAATATTATTTCGAATTTACTCTCCAACGCAATCAAGTTTTCGAGGGAACATTCCGAAATTTTTATTCGCTGTGGAAAAGAGCAGAGTCACTTTATTATTGAGGTCCAGGACTCAGGCATCGGTATTTCAGAGGAAGATCAAAAACACCTGTTCGAACGTTTTTTCCGTGCAAAGAATGCCGCCAATATTCAGGGTACTGGCTTAGGGCTCAATATCGTGGTGAAATACCTTGAACTTATGGGCGGGCGTATACTCTGTGATAGCGAGATAGGGAAAGGAACTACATTTATTGTTCAAATTCCGCAATAAAATACCACTGAATGCCTGAAGTAATAAGGGCACTTTCTTAAAATTGTAAGATTTACCGTTCATTTTTGACTGCATGAAAAATATTCTGATCATCGAAGACAACCCTGAGGTAAGGGAGAACACGGCTGAGATTCTTGAGTTGGCAGGTTATAAAGTGTTTACAGCCGAAAATGGTAAGGTCGGGGTAGAGGTGGCAACAGACGAGAAGCCGGACCTGATTGTTTGTGATATTATGATGCCCGTGTTGGATGGTTATGGTGTGTTACACCTGCTGAGTAAAAATCCTGAGACGGCTGTGATCCCATTTATTTTTCTTACCGCCAAAGCAGAAAAGAGTGACTACCAAAAGGGAATGGGTATGGGGGCAGACGGTTATATCACAAAACCATTTGATGATACCGAGTTGTTGAATGCCATTGAAACCAGGCTTAAGAAAGCGGAGATTCTAAAGAAGACATTTTCACAGGATCAGGCGGGTGTGAACGAGTTTATTGCCACAGTAAAGTCGAGCACAAACATTAAGCTTCTTTCAGAAACACACGAGGTGGTGCAGTACAAGAGGAAGCACATGTTATACTCGGAAGGGTCTCATCCAAGGCACCTCTTTTTTGTGAAGAGTGGAAAGGTGAAAACCTATAAGATAAATGAAGATGGCAAGGAGTTGATCATTGAGATTGCTGGCGAAGGAAATTTTTTGGGCTATACCCCCATATTAGAGGATATTAATTACACAGAGACAGCTGAGATCTTGGAGGATGCTGAGCTAATGATCATCCCGAGAGAAGACTTTGTAAAACTTATTGGATATGATAGCCAGATTGCTGGGCAGTTTATTAAACTGCTGGCGAAGAATGTACACGAGAAGGAGGAAAGACTCCTTAGTCTTGCCTACAACTCCGTAAGGAAGCGTGTTGCTTCCGGTCTGATCGAGATTTTCGACAAATTTAAGACCCAGATGGCTGGTGATGCCAGACTGAAGATTTCGCGTGATGACCTTGCGCGCATTGTAGGTACAGCCACTGAATCATTGATTAGAACCTTGAGTGACTTCAAGTCTGAGAAGTTAATCGATATTGAATCTGGAAAAATTGTTTTGTTAAGAGAGGACAAACTCAGAAATATGTCCAATTGAGTTAGTTCATTTGCTCGGCCTCATTATTTTGTCTGTCCAGACTCCAATCGTCAGTTAGTGAGATTTCAATCCAGATATTCCCCGATTTACGGTAAACGACCGAAGCGAATCCCAAAGAGTCATTAATCATTTGTTTGAGTTCTTTGACCGTAGTTGAACCGGTAATCTCTAATGGTTCAACATTGCCAAGAATTACTGCAGGTGGCACTGGTGTTAATTTTACAGCGTCCTTTTTTGACGGTGATCTTTTGAAGAAGTCAACTTTGAGAAAAGGGAACGCAATATTGAATTCCTTTCTAAAGTCGCCAGCTGTTTTTTTACCATCGATCTTCAGCATTAGCATGTCGTAGTGGTCGAGCAAGATGAAAAGTCGGTTTTAACAAAGCCAAAGATAGAACTCCTCTTTGCGCTCTTTTCATGATTGCAATCAAGGCTATGGATGATATAAATCAGACCGGAAAGGGGTTTTATCACTTTTTCTGTATGCTCACTTAGCAACATTTTCCAATAAAAAGGTGACATATGTCAGTTATTAAGAGGTACCCAATAATGTCGACCAGGTTTTTAATCTGGGCGAGTTGTCGGTGATCAGTTTAGCTATGGCTAGAAATGGCACAAACAGTATCATCCCGGCTACGCCCCACACTACCCCGCCCAGGATGATTGCCACCAGTGTTACCAGGGCATTTATTTTCAGTCGATTGCTCACAGCCAGGGGAAAAATCAGATTGGCTTCGAGGTATTGAACGAAGGAAAAAAGAGCGACCACTCCCAAAGGGTACCATATTGAACTGTAAGTGATCCAGGCCATGGTAATAGGAAGAAGTGAGCCTACAATGATTCCCACATAAGGGATGAAAGTCAAAATAGCTGCGATGTAACCAAATAGAATGGCATGAGGAACACCAATTAAAAGTAGACCAAGGCTATTCAGCGTACCAACCACGAAATAGACTATCCCCATTCCTTTAATGAAATTGTAATAGGCAGTTATTGTTTGAGATAGAATTTTTTTAATGCCGACCCTACTCTCAATCGGGAATACCATGTATAGCGCTTTAACCAGTCTTGTGCGATAGTATAGGATCAACACTGAATAAATGGGTACCAAAATGACGAGTACAAGGGACAGGCTGTACACAGATATCATTTGTCTGATAATTGAAATGATATTACCACCAGATTGGTTGACCAGCTCTTTTAAAAGTTGATTTTGTTGCTCTCTGTTGATGTGAAATGTATTGAATAAATAAATACTGGAATCTTCAATTGTTGCAACTAGTTTTTCTTTGATGATCGTCCATTCATTCAGAAAGGAAATAAACTGCTGAATCAAAAGAAATACAATGCCTGATACGATCATCATCAGAATAGACATACTGAAAAGAATAGCACTCATCCGGCTCAGACTTTTTCTCTCCAGCCAATTACACACTGGAAATAGTATGAAGCTGATCAACATGGCGAAGCTTAAAGGTATAAGGAGTGGCTTACCAAAGACCAATACAATGCCACCATACACCATCACCTGCAATACTGTTGTTATAGAAATTCCACTGGTGCTAATTATTCTTCTATTGATCATCTTATATGATTCGTGCGCAAGAGCAAGAAATCAAAGGTAAAATGGACTGGAGCAAACAAACATGATAGAGATCAGGTGGCAGTGGCTTGCGGATTGGCCAACATTGGAAAAGCTTGGTGGGACTGATGATTCATGCACCTGGCAGCAGTGCACTGTCAGAAAAAGTTCAGTGACCTAAGTCACAAAATGATAACAATCAGCTAGTTAGGGCCCGTTTAGTCATACCCTTGCGTTGCGTTTTGAGTGATATTGCGCAAGAAATTGAAACGAAAAGAAGTTTGCGATTTTTTCACTTAAAATTTAATCCGATGAGAAAGTTACTTGTTGTGTTGATGACCATTTTACTGGCAACCATCACCTATGCTCAGGAGCAGCAGCGTGATAGGGATAGGGATCGCCTCAAAGATCATGTGATGCTTAAAGACGGAAAGGTAATTCGATTTCAGAATGGCGAGGAATTACAACTTCAAGAGCAAATTCAACTGAGAAATGGTATTTCTGTAAACCCAGACGGAAGCTATCGGTTGCGTAATGAGAAAATGTTGCGACTGAGGGAAGGAGAATGTATGGACATGGATGGCAAAAGATACCGCGACCGTGAACAGTTTGAGAAAAGAATGAATATGCTTGAAAAGCGTCAAATGCAACGTGAAGGCCAAAAGCGAGAAAAGCCGAATAGTGGTAAAAGAAAGGGGAATAGTTAAGTAGTGTTTGTGATGGGGTCGGTAGCCATGGCGGAACCTCTAATTAGAATGTGTAGAATGTTTCTGGTTGGGTTGGTCTCTTCCATGGCTCTTTCTTTTCCATCATTGGCCCAAAAGAAACCTCAATATGAAGCCGTTGGTTCACAATCATTTGGGCGCATTGGTGTTAAATACAGAAGTGATAATGTGTTCCTGGGACGAGCGGATTCTCTTCCCGCGCCTTACTTCACATCGCAATTTGGATACTATCATAAAAGTGGATTGTTTCTCGATGTTGCGGCTTCCTATCTAGCCACAACTGAAGAAAGGCGTATTGATGTAGTCACTCTTTCAGGAGGATACGATTATCTTGGAAATGCGCTAAGTGTCGGTGGTTCCTTAAGTGGCTATTTTTTCAATGAGAATAGCTATGCGGTTCAATCTACCCTCACCGGTTTTCTCAACTCCTATCTGGGCTACGACTTTGGCGTGATTGAATTAGTAGCTGATGGGTCATTGGCACTAAGTACGCAATTGGACATACTCACAGGGCTCGAGTTGCGAAGAACATTCTATTTTCTTTCCGATCGTTTCACTGTTACGCCTTCTTTTCTGGCAAATGCGGGTACCCAGTATTATTATGAAGAATATTACTCAACCAGAAACTCCCAAATCACTAAGGGAAATACGTTTGGTAAAAAACAGGGCAAGGCAGGTGGCACGTCATCTGAAGTTGTTACTGTACAGGATACCAAAAAATTCAGAATTTTGGATTATGAGCTGAGTGTCTATGCAGTGTTTAAGGTTAGACAATTTAGGTTAATGGCAGTTCCTTCATTTGCTATCCCTGTCAACCCGAGTACAGTCAGCATTGACCAGACAGTATTTGAAGAGGATTTGAAAAATAGGTTTTTCTGGTCTTTAGGTGTTGGGTACGTTTTCGGTTTTGACGGTCAGTGAGACATCAAAAACCTAAATCTAAATTGATCAGGATGAGATCTTTCGTATGAGCTCGTGATGTTGCATCATGATATTGGTCATTGCTGAACTTCATTTCGATGAGTATTTTAGTTTCAAAAGGATAATTAAATGCAAATCATTATTAAATCTGTACATTTTACCGCGGGGACTGACCTCGAAAGCTACGCTACTGAGAAGATGGAACGGCTAACCAAGTTTAATGACCAGATTATTCGGGCGCATGTTACTTTGTCATTGGAGCCTGGGTCAAGCCCGGAGAAGCGCTCATGTGAGGTACTACTATCGATTCCTGGAGAGGACCCCTATTTGAAAAAGACAGCAGCTACGTTTGAAGAAGCGATCAATCAGGCTGCAGATGCACTGGAAAAGGTACTCAGACGAATGAAGCCAAGATAACTCGAGTGTTATGAAACGATTTCTGGTTCCAACAGACTTCTCTGAATGCTCAACATTAGCGAGCGACATGGCGCTGGTGGTAGCGAAACGCCTTGGGGCCGAGTTACTCTTTCTGCATCTGGGTATCGATAAGTCTGGATACGCTCACGTTCCAGGAAAATCTATTACGCATGTTGATGCGGAGTCTGGTAGGGCACGGTATCAGCTAGACTTACTCGTCAGGAAAGCAGAAGAAGCTGGTGTAAAGGCCAGGGCGGAGTTGGTGCTGGGCAGCGGTCGAGAAAGGATTGAAGACTATATCGAGCCTTATCAAATTGAACTACTGATTATGGGATCACATGGAGCCACTGGTTTTCGTGAGGCCATAATAGGATCGAATACACAACGCGTAATTCGCAATGCTACAGTTCCGGCATTGGTGGTGAAAAAGCCTTTTGAGAAAGATGAAATTGAAAGTATCGTGTTTGCATCCAGATTTAAAGAAGATGTGAACGCTGCGATAAGCTTTACAGTTGCTTTTTCAAACAAATGGAATGCAAAGATTCATCTGCTTTTTATCAATTTGGTCAGTCATCTAATTGATGACAAGATTGCGAGGCTATTGATGTCAAAGGCAGTGGCGCAGTACCCCGAAAACCAGTTCACCATGAGCATCAGTGAAACAAATGACAAAGAGTTTGGGATTACTGATTTTGCTTTGAAAACCGGAGCGGACGTTGTTGCAGTAGCGCTTGAGCCACAATCTACTGTTGGCCGCTTCATCAATCCGAATCTTGCTGAGCAATTGATCAATCACGCACCATTTCCAGTGCTGATTATACCGCAGTAGAAAGGTTATTGAGGTACCGAGATAAGGTGCTGGAGCTCCTCGATCAATTGTTGTTTATTGGTGAGTTCTTTTCTGTAGGGTGTTAACGACTGGCCCTTTAAATTATCAAGCTCAAGTGAAAGCTTAAACATATATTCTTCAAGCGCTTCAAGTAGTATTGGTTTGAATTTTGAGTCGATCGTAAGCATATCTTTCTAATATTTGCTGTTTAAATTTTTGATTTGTTAAAAGTGAGAAGTGGGATATGAGAATGGAAGACCAGTTTGCGTGTTGTACTCCGGCTTAAAATCTTTTCCCAAAAACCAAGCTGATGAGTGAACATGACCAATACATCACCTCTTTTGTCGATCATGAAGTTATCTAATGCGCCTGTAATATCGTCATCACTAACTATACTAACTTTGAGTTTTGGATATTTTATTTTGGTTGCTAAATCGTTTCTTATCTTCTTCACATTCTTGTCTGACTCTTCGTTTTCTGCCATTACATGCACCACGTGAATTTCTGGTGCAAATGGTTTCAAATATTGAATAATAAGTTTCAGTTCACTATCCAGATTATCGAGGTCAGTTGCATAAACAAGTTTTTTCAGTCCTTTGAAAGTAGCGAGTCGGGGCACTACCAAAACCGGGACGGTGGAGGATTCAATAAGTGCGGCAGCGTTGGTTCCAACGAAGACTTTTTTGAGCCCGGTCGCACCCTGTGTGCCGGTTACGATCATGTCAAATTTCTCCTTTTGCACAAAATGGTCAATCACGTGTGCGACAGGAAAGCCTCCTAATACCTTAGAACGGATTTCAATTTTCCCTTTTATCTCACTGCGTACGCTTTTGATCAGGGCAGCCATTTCTTCCAAGGCAATCGACCGTAGCTCCTCTTCTAATTTAGGTGATAAAATCATAGCACGGGCCGAAGCCTGAGCGAAGACCACATGCACGAACGTAACGGAGCCTTTTATCTTCTTGGCCATCTGGGCTGCGTAAATGGCTGCCGTATACGAGGCCTTGGAAAAATCTACTGGCGCAACTATGGAGGGTGTACGGTTCATACAGGTAACTTACCATAGTTCTTAGGGCCATCAAATGATGTATGTCATCCTCGACAAAAAACCTCAACAAATAGGCTTGGGAAGCCTTTGCTTCAGTGAAATTTCGTCACCACACTATCGGTAGTACCTACTCCCCCGGATGGCGTGAATTGTCAAATACGACTACAAATTGATGGTCTGAAAATAGTTGGTTGATGAACAATAAGCTATCTTCAATAAGCGTTCATCAAGTATAATGAACCGACTTAAACCTAAAGGTTATGACACTTAAGATAAGAATGACGTTGATTAAGAAACTAATGGTACTGGGGTCACTGATAATGATCACAGTGCTTTGGTTGGCCTGAGCAACTCAAGCTCCCAGTATCCTGTTCATGAAAGAAATGAATGATTCCGTTGTCCAACCGGAAAATCGCCCCCTTTGAATGAGTAACTCATTGTCGCTCGGGTGCTCCAGAAAATAGTAAAATACGAATGGTGCTGCAGGATCTTCCCAACCCAACATTTGACCAAATCGAAGGTCATTGAATACCCAACGATCTTCAAATTCCCTTATAACGTAATATCCTTGCGAAAATCGGATCAGATGCTGTACGTCCTCATGATTCGCTAAGGGCTTTAGCAAGTTGTCATTCCTGTTGAAATATTGAAACGGAATTGACTCTCCCTTATCAAAGACACTGAGATAGCCGATGTGATAACCGCTGTCTACCTCTGCAACAATGTACCATAGCCACACATTTCCAGGTGTGGGTGTAGTAAAATATCGCTGATACTGTATGTTCTGAGCTTGTAATGAAGTTTCAACTTTTCTATCAACTATTTTTTTATTGATTACGCTATACACCAGGTAAAGAGAACAAACCATCACCGCAATGGTGGCCCATCTTATTCGAGATTGATGCCCTTTCGGAAATACGAAAAGTGCGACCATTACAATAATCGGTACTAGTGAAAACAGGGGATCAGCCACAAAAAGAGAATTGAAGCTGACTCTGATATGGCTGAATGGCTCAAACCAGGCTGTACCATATGCATTAAATGCATCCAGAAAAATATGAGTGCACAGTTCTATTGCGATTAGCCCAGTCCACCCTGGTGATTTTAATCCGGAGGACCATCGCCATTTCGATAATATCAACGCCAACGGATAAGCGGTTAGTGCTACGAAAAGAAACGAATGGGTGAAGCCCCGGTGCGCTAATAGGTCGTTGGCTGGATTGAGCCAGAATGAAGCTACAAAGTCAAAGTCAGGTATGGATTGAGCGATAGCTCCTGCAATCAATGCTTTTTTCCCCAAAGAACGACCAGCATAGATTTCTCCGATACAGGCACCCAGCGCAATATGAGTAATTGAATCCAATACAACTTACTTGTGTGCGCCAAGA
>DAORAG010000107.1:0-8627 GCA_035344095.1 Cyclobacteriaceae bacterium
CCCGACCTACCCGGACGATCTCTTTCAATTTATTTTTAAACATGTCAGGGATTTTGACAAGGCTTGGGACTGTGGTACCGGCAACGGTCAGGTAGCTCAAAGTATAGCCTCGCACTTCAAAAGAGTTGACGCCACCGATATCAGTAAAAAGCAGCTGGACAATGCCAAACCAATAGAGAATGTAGTATATCGGGTTTGTCCGGCAGAGTCGACTCCATTTCCAAATGATTGCTTCGACCTCATATGTGTCGGCCAGGCCATTCACTGGTTCAATTGGAACGAATTTTATTCCGAATGCAAGCGTGTAGCAAAGGGTGGATGTGTAATCGCTTTGTTTGGCTATAGCCCTATGCGCATGAGCAAACCATTTGACACACTGGTTGATAATTTCTACTACAACGTCATTTATGATTATTGGGAAACCGAGCGAAGAATTGTGGAGGATCAATATCGATCCCTGCCTTTTCCATTTGAGTTAATAGAAAGCCCGGGTTTCAAAATTGAACAAAACTTGACCATTCAGGGGGTAGAGGGCTATTTCAACACCTGGTCATCTGTGCAAAAATTCGTAAGAGAGCGAGGGTTCAATCCAGTTTCGCAATTAATGACTGAAATAAAACCGCTGTGGAAGGAGCAGGTACAATCCGTATATTTCCCTGTCTTTTCAAAAATCGGTAGAATACTATGATCCGTTCGATTGCAATCATTACACTGGCAACACTTTTCAGCGCTTGCCAAAAAGAGAAATACCAAATTATTATTAAGGGTGCCAATATTGTGGATGGAACCGGATCACCGGCATACGTGGCTGATGTCGGAATTAATGCTGACACCATTGCATTTGTTGGGGATCTATCAAAAGCGGAAGGTGAAAAGGTGATTGACGCGAAAGGCCAGGTCCTTTCTCCGGGATTTATCGACACGCATAGCCATCACGACCGTGGAATGTTTGAGAACAGGGAGATGGAAGCGCTTACCAGTCAGGGTGTGACTACTATGATTATCGGTCAGGATGGCGGTTCACAGTTTCCGTTGAAGGATTTGTTTTCAAAGCTTGAGCGTACTCCGATCGCCTTAAATGTGGGTTCATACACTGGTCACAACCGAATTCGCAGGGATGTGTTGGGCGAACAATATGATCGAATAGCTAATCCGGAAGAAGTGGAAAAAATGAAAAGCCTTCTAAAGGAAGACCTGGAAAATGGATCGCTTGGACTTTCTACAGGACTAGAATACGACCCAGGTATTTATTCAGATCCTTCAGAAGTCATTGAGTTAGCAAAAGTATTATCGCCATATCAGGCCAGGTACATTAGCCATATCAGAAGTGAAGACCGAAATTTCTGGTCTGCTCTTAATGAAATTATTGCGATTGGTGGACAAACTGGCGTGCCGGTACAACTGTCTCATGCCAAGCTAGCCATGAAGAGCTTGTGGGGACAGGCAGACAAGATGATCGCAAAAATGGATTCAGCGAGGAATGCGGGCATTCAGCTTACGGCTGACATTTATCCATACACCTATTGGCAATCTACCATGCAGGTACTTTTTCCAGAGCGGAATTTTAATGATTTGAAAGCTGCTCAATTTGCATTGACAGAACTAACTACACCAGAGGGTGTGATTATTGGAAATTTTTCTCTTCAACCAGAATATGTAAGTAAGACGTTGGCTGAAGTAGCTGTGATGAGGAACAAATCGCCAGAACAAACTTTGATGGATTTGATCAATTGGGTTGAGAAGGAAAATGGCGAGGAGAGCATTATCGCCACCAGCATGGACGAAAGTGACATTGAGAAGATCATGAGTTGGCCATATAGTAACATTTGTTCTGATGGATCGATCAGTGGACTACATCCAAGGGGCCATGGTTCTTTTCCTAAAATTATCAGGTACTATGTGCGTGAACGGAATGCGCTAAGCCTGGAGGAAGCGGTGCACAAAATGACCATGCAGGCTGCCGAAAACCTGAACCTGAAAAAAAGAGGACAGCTCAAGCCTGGCTTTTACGCGGATCTTGTTTTGTTCGATCCTGCAACTATTGCAGACCACGCTACCTATGAGGAACCGCATGCAAAAAGTACTGGCATTTCTTTAGTGATCGTGAATGGCGCTGAGGTGTTAATCGATGGCAAGGCTGTTCCTAATTATCCAGGGCAGGTTTTGCGGAGGGCGAAATAATCCTTTGCTGGAGATTCAAATCAAATTTGGCGTTAGTATATTTCAAACATGGATAAAGAACAGCAGGACGTAAAGGAACCCCAAAACAGGCGGACGCTTGCTGATACTATCCGAAAGTTTTTGCGGTATCAGTTCAACCTCGGATTTGATAAATCTCAAGAAGACGCCATAGTAGAGGACATCCGAAAGAGCGTGGAGTTTCGTGGAATGAACCTTTGGGTACTCATCTTTGCGATTTTCATCGCCTCGATCGGTCTCAACATGAATTCAACTGCTGTCGTTATCGGGGCGATGCTGATATCACCACTTATGGGACCGATCACAGGACTGGGTGTAGGCATCGGGATCAATGATTTTGAGCTGATCAAGAAAGCGCTTCGAAATCTGGCCGTGGCGACCGTGATAAGTTTGATCACGTCCACAATATATTTCGCCATCACTCCACTTAATGATGCGCGTTCGGAGTTGCTTGCGAGAACTACTCCAACCATTTGGGATGTGTTCATCGCTTTTTTTGGTGGACTGGCAGGTATAGTGGCTTACACGAATAAACAAAAAGGAAATGTGATTCCTGGTGTAGCTATTGCCACCGCGCTGATGCCACCACTGTGTACCGCAGGATTTGGGATAGCAACGGGACGTTGGTCGTTTTTCCTCGGAGCATTCTATCTGTACTTCATTAATAGCATCTTCATCGCCATCGCGACTTATCTGGTGGTTAGATACCAGGGATTTTCACCTTGTAATTTTGTAGATGCACACACTGAGCGAAGGGTGAGACGATCGATTGCGTTTGTGGTACTACTGACCATCGGGCCGAGTATTTTTATGGGATACCGCATTGTAACGAAAAGTTTCTACGAACAAAATGCGATCCGATTTATCAATCAGGAGTTTAATTTCCCTTCAACTCAGATTGTGAGCCGGTCTATCGATCCGGACAATCGAAAGATTGAGATTTTGCTTTTTGGCGATAAGCTGGACGATGATATGCTAGCGATCATTGAAAGCAAGATGGCGCTTTATCGCCTAACTGAGACAGAACTTAAAATAAGGCAAGATGTTGATAAGTCTTCACCGGTAGACTACAATGCAATCAAGACTGGACTACTGGAAGATCTTTACAAGAACAATGAGCAACTTCTCAGGGAAAGAGATAGAGTGATTGATTCGCTTCAAAATGAATTGCAAAAAGTGCAGGTGGCGGAGTGGCCCGTGAAGAGCATGACAGATGAGTTGAGCAGCGTGGTTAGCGAAGTAGCTGAGCTCTCCATTTCCAGGTCTGTGTTCTACAAGACCGCTGAAAGCCGATACGACACCACGCTTACTGCCTACCTGAAAATGAAAAGACGCCCAAGTCAATCTCAGGTTAGAAAGATTACCGACTGGCTGAAGGCAAGAACCCAGAATGATTCTATTCGGGTCATTCTACAATAGAAGCTTTCAGGCGAAGATTATCTCTTCCTAATTTCAATCCGATTCACTAGATTGTTTTTTCTCAAACATTCCACCTATGAAAAAAATCAGCCTGGTACTGTTAGTTATTGTCACCTTCTTTTCGTGCAAGAAAGATGAGTACGATGTTATCCTTAGACAAGGTACCGTTTATGATGGATCGGGCAACCCACCAGTAGTGGCTGATGTAGGTATCAATGCAGACACCATCGCTTTCATTGGTGATTTGAGCAACGCAGTCGGAAAAAAGGAAGTAGATGCAAAGGGTCTTGCCGTAGCTCCCGGTTTTATCAACATGCTGAGCTGGGCCGTAGAAAGCTTGATCATTGATGGTAATTCGCAGGCTGACATTCGACAAGGCGTTACGTTGGAAGTATTCGGAGAAGGTGGATCAATGGGCCCTATCAACGAAGACATGCGGAAAGGAATGCTTGATGATATGAGGCGCAATCCTGATTACGCCTACGATATTGACTGGACCACATTGGATGAATATCTCGTGTCGCTTACAAAAAGGGGAATTGCCCCGAACGTGGCTTCATTCATAGGGGCCACTACGGTACGCATCCACGAACTGGCCTATGACAATCGCCTTCCCAATGATGAAGAGATGAGTCGCATGAAGGAACTGGTGCGCCAGGCGATGGAAGATGGCGCTTTGGGCGTTGGTTCGTCTTTGATTTATGCGCCTGCAAATTATTCCAGTACAGAAGAACTCATCGAACTCTGTAAGGTCGCGTCTGAGTACGGTGGGATGTATATCACGCACATGCGAAGTGAGGGCAATGGAATTTACGGTGCTGTAGCTGAGACAATACGCATTGCACGGGAGGCAGGCCTGCCGGCAGAAATTTATCACTTGAAAATGGCAGGTCAGGAGAACTGGAACAAACTCGATTCAGTCCTGGCGATGATTGATGAGGCCAATAAATCAGGTGTAAAAATCACTGCCGACATGTACACCTATCGGGCCGGAGCTACTGGATTAGATGCCTCAATGCCACCTTGGCTCCAGGAAGGTGGGTTGAACAACTGGATCAAAAAAATGAAGAACCCTAAGTTCCGGAAGATGGCACTGGAGGAAATGAAAAAACCGTCAGACAAATGGGAGAACCTGCTTTTGATGTCTGGTAGTCCTGATAATGTTTTGTTACTCGGGTTTAACAATGACTCGCTCCGCCAGTTCACGGGCAAAACTTTGGCAGAGGTTGCGAAGATTTATGGTAAATCGCCAGAGGAAACAGCGATGGATCTGGTTGCGGCTGACAGTTCGAGGGTGGGTACTGCTTATTTTATGATGAGCGAGGACAATATCAAGCGCCAGATTGCACTGCCGTATCTAAGTTTTGGATCAGATGCGGGCTCACCAGCTACAGAGGGTGTATTCCTTAACTCCAATGAGCATCCACGTGCGTATGGCAACTTTGCCCGCTTACTGGGAAAATATGTGAGAGATGAAAAGGTTATCCCGATGGAAGAGGCGATACGGAAACTTACGTCACTACCTGCCGGGAATCTTAAGATTAAGAAGCGTGGTACCTTAAAGCCAGGCTACTATGCGGACGTAGTTGCCTTCGATCCGGAGAAGATTCAGGATCACGCCACGTTCGAAAAGCCTCACCAGTACAGCACAGGAATGATACATGTGTTTGTGAATGGCGAGCAAGTATTAAAGGATGGAGAGCACACAGGTGCGCGGCCGGGAAGAGTGGTTCGCGGTCCGGGCTGGAAGGGAGAGTAGTTATCTTTCTACATCTGCATACTCGGGTTTTTTGTCGAACACCGATTTTGCAAAAGGGCAGAGTGGGAGAATTTTTATTTTGTTGGCACGAGCATATTCAACCGCAGCCTGCACAAGTTTAGCGCCCACAGATTTACCTCGTAACTCATCCGACACCTCCGTGTGGTCAATTATGATCAGGTCGGTGCCTGCTTTTGAATAAGTCATCTCAGCAAGCCGTCTCCCGTTTTCTTCAACGAAGAAAGCCCCTTTGTTCTCTTTTTGTTCATGCTGTATCTCCATGGTGAGGTTGGTATCTTAATGCCAAGATAGTCATCAAAGTGAAAAGTAGAACCACAAACGCCAACGCGATTCGCAGTGTTTGCCAGTCCGCCACAAAGCCAATAATAGGAGGCCCAAACAAGAATCCGGTGTAACCCACTGTAGTTACCATGGCCAACCCCACTCCAGGCGAGAGACCTTTCATGTTGCCAGCGATGCTATAGGCGATGGGCACGATCACCGAAAGCCCCAGTCCAACAACAAAAAAACCAACGATGGTGACGAGGGCATTCAGGAAAAGTAGACTTAGCAATAACCCTGCGGTAGCCACGAGGCTGCTAATGACCAGAAGTTTCTTGTCTCCGAATTTTGCTCTGGCTTTATCGCCAAAGGTTCTTCCAAGCGTCATGGCAGCAGCAAATGCTGATAAGCCGAACGGAGCGATCGTTCTCTCTGCCTTCACGATTTTCTCCATGTAGTTAGTGCTCCAATCGGCCATTGAGCCCTCGCCCAGCATGCAGCAGAATGCAATCAACCCGATGCCCACCAATGCCTGGGATGGTAATCTAAATGCCGGGCCTTCCGGTGCCTCAGCAGGCTTATCTGTAATCAGCCGATACCTTGCCCAGAATATTCCAAGTAGGCCAGCGGTAGTGATGGCACTGAGATGTAGCAAAAGATTGGGAGAGAGCTTCACAAATAATGATCCACCTAACGCACCCAGCATCATACCAATGCTAAAAAGGGCATGAAACGAAGTCATGATTGGACGGCCGTATTGTTGTTCCACCATCACCGCCTGGGCGTTCATCGCCACATCCAGCATGCCAGTAGAAATGCCCATGAAAAAATACAACGCGATTAGCGCTTCGTACCCCGGCATTAGCGGAATGAAAGGGACGAAAATGCAAAACAGTACAACCGAGACCAGCGTTATCCTTCTACTTCCATTTTGCACGATGAGCCAGCCGGTGAAAGGCATGGCCACAACTGCACCGACTGCTGCTGACAATAGCATGATGCCAATCGAAGCATTATTCAGTTGATAGATATCCTGGATGCGAGGTAATCGCGATACCCAACTGGCATAGATGAATCCGTTGAGGAAAAAGATAATTTTTACAGCAAGGCGGCTGGGACTCAATTCAAATGAAAGGTTGAAAATTCAAGTTTCAAAATTCAAGATTTAAGACTTAAGATTCTGACTGTGTCAATCTTGAATCCGCAATCTTAAATTTTGGACTACTTCGCGTAGGCCACGCTTCTCATCTCACGTATCACAGTTACTTTAATTTGTCCTGGATACTGCATATCTCTTTCAATTTTTTGTGAAATGTCGAAGCTGAGCTGGCTTGCACGTTCATCGGTTGCTTTTTCTGCATCTACAATCACGCGCAACTCGCGACCTGCTTGTATTGCGTAGCATTTTTCAACACCGTCAAAGCTCAAGCCCACATCTTCTAGCTCGCGCAGACGCTTGATGTATTGTTCCATTACCTCACGTCTTGCACCAGGGCGTGCTCCGCTAATGGCGTCACATGCCTGTACAATCGGTGAGAGGATGCTGGTCATTTCTATTTCATCGTGGTGGGCGCCTATGGCATTGCAAACCACGCCATGCTCCTTATATTTTTGAGCCAGTTCCATTCCAACGATAGCGTGCGGTTTTTCAAGTTCCTCCGGCCACACTTTTCCAATATCATGCAATAGCCCGGCACGCTTGGCTTGTTTTACATTCAATCCAAGTTCTGCAGCCATAATAGCGCAAAGGTTGGCTACCTCGCGAGAATGTTGCAGCAAATTCTGACCATAGGAGGAGCGGAATCTCATTCGCCCCACCATTTTCACTAATTCTGGATGAAGGCCGTGGATACCAAGATCGATCACCGTGCGCTCACCTATTTCCACAATTTCATCTTCGATGTTCTTTGAAGTTTTGTTTACAATCTCTTCAATACGGGCGGGGTGAATGCGCCCGTCCTGAACGAGTCTGTGTAATGCCAGTCGTGCGATTTCACGTCTTACAGGATCAAATCCCGAGATGATAATGGCTTCTGGAGTGTCATCTACGATAATCTCTACGCCAGTGGCAGCTTCTAATGCTCGAATGTTCCGTCCTTCTCGTCCAATAATTTTTCCTTTGATATCGTCACTTTCTATGTTGAAAATGGAAACACAGTTTTCGATGGCGTGCTCCGTAGCAGTACGTTGAATTGTTTCCACCACGATCTTCCGCGCTTCCTTCGTTGCGGTAAGCTTGGCTTGCTCCATGATGTCCTTGATGAATGAACTTGCCTTAGTCTGCGCCTCTTCTTTCAATGATTCAACCAACTGATCGCGGGCCTGATCTGCTGTTAACTTTGAGATGTTTTCGAGGATGGCTACTTTTTGTTGGTTGAACTTGTCCAGTTCTTCCTTCCGTTTGCGAACATGTTCTAACTGAATAGCTAAGTTTTCTTTCTCTTCATTTACTTCTCCCTCTTTTCGTTTCAGTTGCTCCAGCTCACGGGAAATTTGAGCTTCGCGTTGCTTGATCTTTTGCTCGTTGTTGATGATTTGGTTTTTCTTGCGATTGGCCTCTTCTTCAAACTCTTGTTTCATCTTCAGGAGCTTTTCCTTGGCCTCAATAATCTTGTCTTTTTTGATGTTTTCGGCCTTGAGTTCGGCTTCACGTACCATCGCCTGGTACTTTTCGTCCAACTCTTTCTGTTTCCTCTTCATTTTCCTTCTATAGTAGAAGTTGCCGAAGAGTAAACTCAGGATTACTGTGAGGGAAACACTGATCGCTGCTAATATGGTAATGTCCATGGTGCTAACATTTTAGGTTATCACCCGGGGAAAGGGAAGGAGAGAAGTGAGTGTGAACTAAACCGCCTGGGACACCAGTTGGTTCAGGTGATTGATTTTTTCAACCACTGTTTGGTCGATGACTTCAAGGTTCTTTTCATCGGCCATTTTATCTACGAGACAGTCAAACGCAACCATTGCC
>DAORAG010000108.1:0-8534 GCA_035344095.1 Cyclobacteriaceae bacterium
AAGACCACGATCTGCACTCACCACTACGATCACCACGTTGTTAGGCTCACGCACTGCGCTGTACCAGCTCTGTCCGTCATCACTTGCGCCTGACACATTTTTCAAAACCTCTGAAAGCTTTTCAGCAAAAGGCCTCATCTGGACGATCCTGTCCTGGGATTTCCTCAACTTGGCAGCCGCCACCATTTTCATGGCTTTGGTTATCTGCTGGGTAGAGATAATCGATGAAATCCTGCTCTTTACTTCTTTTAAGCTGGCCATTTACCTTTACGTCTTAGTACTTCGATGCTAGTTCGATAGCTGTTTTCTTGATCGTGTCAATATCTGCGTCTTCCATCTTTCCTGCTCTGAAGTTATCCAGAACGGCCTTGTGTTGCGCCTTCAACAGACCAATGAATTCCTTTTCGAATTCCTTCACCTTATTTACCGGTACTTTATCAATAAATCCACGAGTTGACGCGAGAATCATAGCTACTTGCTCCTCTACCGGTACCGGAGCATACTGTGGCTGCTTTAACACTTCGGTGTTACGTCTGCCTCTCTCGATGGTAAGTTTAGTTGCTGCATCCAGGTCTGATCCGAACTTGGCAAACGCTTCCAATTCGCGAAACTGCGCCTGATCCAACTTCAGCGTACCAGCAACTTTCTTCATTGACTTGATCTGGGCAGAACCACCCACACGTGATACTGAGATACCCACGTTGATCGCTGGACGGATACCTGAGTTGAACAAGTTGGTTTCAAGGAATATCTGACCGTCTGTGATTGAAATCACGTTGGTTGGAATATATGCAGATACGTCATTCGCCTGTGTTTCAATTACAGGAAGCGCAGTCAAAGATCCTCCACCTTTCACTTTGCTTTTCAATGAAGGAGGTAAGTCGTTCATCTTCGCAGCAATCTCATCGTTGTTGATGATTTTAGCTGCACGCTCAAGCAAGCGAGAGTGAAGATAGAATACGTCTCCGGGGTAAGCTTCACGTCCAGGAGGTCTTCTCAGCAGCAATGACACTTCACGGTAAGCAACAGCTTGTTTTGAAAGGTCATCATAAATAACCAACGCAGGACGACCAGTGTCGCGGAAATACTCTCCGATAGCAGCACCAGTAAACGGAGCAAAAAACTGCATTGGTGCAGGATCAGAAGCTGACGCTGAAACAACTACCGTATATGACATTGCACCAGCTTTCTCCAAAGTACTTACTATACCAGCTACTGTTGAAGCCTTCTGGCCAATAGCAACATAGATACAGAAAACAGGTTGCCCTTTTTCGTAGAATTCTTTTTGATTGATGATGGTATCGATTGCCACGGCAGTCTTACCTGTCTGGCGATCACCAATAATCAACTCACGCTGACCTCTTCCAATTGGAATCATGGAGTCGATCGCCTTGATACCAGTTTGAAGAGGCTCGTTTACCGGCTGACGGAAGATTACCCCAGGGGCCTTGCGTTCCAGCGGCATTTCAAACAACTCTCCTGATACAGGACCCTTGCCATCGATAGGTTCAGCCAAAGTATCTACTACTCGTCCTAATAATCCATCACCAACTTTGATTGACGCGATAAGTCCGGTGCGCTTAACAGTATCACCTTCCTTGATGCCTTTCGACTCTCCCAACAATACGGCACCCACGTTATCTTCCTCCAGGTTAAGTACCATGGCGCGTAAGCCATTTTCAAATTGCAGCAATTCACCGGCCTGCGCCTTAGTAAGACCATAGATGCGGGCCACCCCGTCACCAATGGTGAGCACTGTACCTATTTCTTCCAGTTCAGCGCTGGTGCGCGCATTCGAAAGCTGCTCGCGAAGGATTGCTGATATTTCTTCGGGTTTAATCTCTGCCATGATTTATGATTTCAATTACTTGTTTCTCAATTATTAAAATTCTTTAACGTAGGGATTGTGACTGAAGGAAAGCTTCAATGCCTTCAACTTGTTGCTGATAGAAGCATCTATTTGCTTATCGCCAACATTTAGTACAAAGCCTCCGATCAAATCCTGCTCCACTTTCTCCTGCAATTCAATATGTTTCTTGTCGCACAACTCCAAAACAATTTTTCTAATCTCATTTCTAAGAGATTCGTCAAGTGCGATGGTCGTTGTAACTGTTGCCTTTTGAATTCCCTTATAGTCATTGTAGGCATTGTGAAACTCGCGGGCAATTTCAGGAAGAAGTGCTTCTCTGTTTTTTCTGGTCACGATATCGATGATAGCCATCGTTAACTTATTGACCTTGCCTTGAAAAATCTTAGTGAGTATCGCCCGCTTCTTATCGTGTTTAATGATTGGGCTTCTCATCAACGCCACCAGATCGTAATTGCTGTCGCAAGCACTCGAGATCAACTGCATATCCTTGTGCACCTCATCAAGTGCTCCCTGCTCCTGGGCCAGGCCCAGTAGAGATTTCACATATCGAGATGCAACCTTAAAATTGGCCATGCTTAGTTAATCTTTAGGTCTTTGATATATCGATCGACCAATTCCTTTTGGTCTTTGTCATTCTCAAGATTCTTCTTGATCAATTTTTCGGCTACCTCCAATGAAAACATCGCAACCTGGGCTTTCACATCTCTTAAAGCTGCTTGCTTCTCAGTTTGAATAACTGCTTTGGCATCTTCGATCATTTTGTCGGCTGCCTTCTTGGCGTCAGTCTGCGCCTGATCATGGAGGCGGCTTGCAGCATCCCGGGCGTCACGCAAAATCTTGTCTCTCTCTTCACGGGCCTCCTTTAACAATTTCTCGTTGTCTGCCTTTAATGCAGCCATTTCATTTTTAGCCCGTTCAGCCGAGTCAAGGGAGTTTTGGATAGATGCTTCTCTTTCTTTGAGAGAGGAAAGGATAGGCTTCCACGCCATCTTGGCCAGCAGGAAGAACAGCAGCAAAAACACTACTATCTGCCAGAAGATCAGTCCGTATCCCGGGGTTAATAATTCCATAGTTGACTGTTGTTAATAATTAAGTTGTTGTTTGAAAAAGGAACCTGCCCAGGCCCATTGCCAAAGGCAGGTTTCTCAGTTCATCTTACGCTGTTTTAGTTGAGATCAAGAAACAGATCACAATTGCAAACAACGCGATTACCTCTACAAGAGCAGCGATGATCAACATAGAACCCTGCAATTTATTTGCAGACTCTGGCTGACGTGCCATAGCTTCCATGGCTGAGCCACCAATGCGGCCCACACCGATTCCTGCGCCTATTGCAGCAAGACCAGCTCCGATACCAGCACCCATCACCGCGTAGCTAATGTCCAATAACAAGGCAAACAACATACAAGTATTTATTTTAGGTTAAACAACACCGGGAATTTCCCGGATATCTTTAGCGTGTCAAACGACACGGGTAAAATCATTAATGATGCTCGTGCTCTTCTGTTGCCATCCCGATATAAAGGGACGAAAACAAGGTGAACACATAAGCCTGAATCCCTGCCACCAACAACTCTATTAGATTAATCAACGTCACAAATATCGAAGCTCCTACCCCCACCATATAGCTGTGGAAGATGAATCCCATACACAAAAGGCTTAGCACTACAATATGCCCCGCGGTGATCGCTGCAAACAAACGAATCATCAGCGCGAATGGCTTTGTGAATATTCCTATGATCTCAACTGGAAGAATTATCAATCTCAGTGGCAACGGAACACCAGGAGTCCAAAAGATGTGACCCCAGTAACCTTTATTGCCACTGAAGTTGGTGATCAAAAACGTAAAAATTGCAAGCACCATTGTGACTGCGATGTTTCCGGTCATATTCGCTGCTCCTGGCAGAAGCCCGAGAATGTTTCCAAAAAGGATGAAGAAGAACAACGTCAGCAGATACGGTGTGTACCTGTCGGCCTTGGGGCCAGCGTTAGGCTTTATCACTTCGTCTTTTACAAAAAGAATGATGGGCTCCATGAAGGATTGAATGCCTTTAGGCGCCTTACCTTGATTGCGTTTGTAGCCGTTAGCCACCGACTTCATTACCCAGAACACAAGGATTGCAGTAAGAAACAACATGGCTACGTTCTTGGTAATCGAGAGATCCAGTACTTCCGTTTCTCCCAGGTAGATGTGACTATGCTCTAAACGATATCCGTTATACTCCACGATATTGTGGTGCTCGTCATAAAAGTTTGATGAAGAAAAGAACTCTAATCCACGCTCCTGAGAGTATACGATCACAGGAAGGTAAAGCGTGCCGTAGTGGCCATCGAAAAAGTGCCAAATGTGGTCGTCCAAAACGTGATGCATAATGACCTCGCTCACGTTGAATTCCTCACCTTCTTCAGCAGCCTCAGATGCCTGCGAGGGGACGGCAAAACCGATGAAAAATATTAAAATCAGTAGGGATCGAAAAAGGGCGTTTTTGAGGGGAAGAGCGATCATTTTAACTCTCTGAAAGGGGTTAAATTTTAGACCGCAAAGGTATAAATTAAAGCTCCAGAAAAAAATATTTCGATTTTTTTTTAGGCCCTGAGAACGAGCCTGTTAGGTGTTAACTTTTCGATATAAAAAAATGATTTCTATGCCGGTAAAAATGAAGTAAGTGATCATAAAGAAAAGTGCATTAGCAGCCGCGCCCGGCTTGTCTTCCCACACGACAAAAAACATGTATGCACCATAGGCCAGAATCTTGGCAAAAAGGGTGGCGATATAAATCTGTACAAAGTAGGTGGGCTTCTCCTGCTTGATGTCAACCAGGTAAAAGTAAATGCCACCAGTCCCGAACAGAAGCAGCGCGAGAGACTGGTAAAAAAAAGAGGGCAAGGGCGTGACAGCATACCCAAATCCGAGCGCGATCACAACTGCTGCGCCAACAAGGGTAAAAACAAACTTCACCAACTACTTATTAAGCGAACGGTACAATTGAAAAATTACACCTGCGAATGTCCCGATAGTAAATAACAAGATGAACAGTGGGAACTTTAGCTCGAGGTATCTGTCAAGCCAATAACCGAGCCATCCTGCAACTCCAATGGTGACGACAAGCTGCACGGCCAGGCCGCTGTACTTGACGTAACTATTAAACTGACTTGGCTTCCTCTGGTCTGAAGGATCTGGATCCTTGTCCATTTTCTCCCATTTTGATATCCCTAATGGAAGCACCCATCTTACATGTGCCGTTGAACACTGCACCCGGCTCTACCACCAGCTTACCAGTGATGATATCTCCATTAACTACCGCAGTGGCCTTCAGGATCAGCATCTCAGAAATTTCTATTTTCCCCTTCACTTCTCCTTCCAGGTCAGCATTCTGCGCAATGATGTTTCCCTGCACATTGCTGCTGTTACCCAGGGCAATTTTTGATTTGGACTTGATGTTGCCAATCACCTTCCCCTCGATACGGATGTTGCCATAGGTTTCAATATTACCTTCCAGAACGGTACCCTTACCGATCGTGTTGGTTGAGTTACTGATTTCTTCTGCCACTTTTTTTTGCTCTTTAGATGTAAACATGATTCACCATTTAAAAGGTTACGAACTCCTCCGGGTTAAGAGAGTTTCCGTTGTACCACAGTTCAAAATGCAAGTGCGGGCCATCGGTCATTTCTCCACTGTTGCCAACTATAGAGATAATGTCTCCGGCATTCACAAAATTACCAACTTTTTTCAAGAGTTCAGCATTGTGCTTATATACCGAGATCAGGTTGCTGCGGTGCTGCAGGGCTATTACATAGCCACTGTCCTGGGTCCATGAAGCCATAATCACCGTGCCATCGGCAATCGCCTTTACTGGTTCATTGGTCTTCGCAACAATGTCAATTCCGAAGTGACTTTTTTTAAGGTCGTATGGGTCAGAGATAAAGCCTGTGATGGGTGAGAAGAAGAACATCTCCTGCAACTCTCGATACTTTCCACTTGTTAACGCGATCAATGACATTTCAGTCTGTTCAAACTCTTGTCTGAACTGAGAATCAGATGCCGCCAACTTCATATCGCTCACCGAAGGGATGATTCTGTTTTCATTTCCCAATGCCTCCACAGGATCAACAAATCCACTTGCAGTATCACCACTCAGAATGCGTTGAAAGTTCATGATGAACCGATCCTTGTTGTCAACTTCGATAGCAAGCGAGTCAACCTTGATGGCCAACTCGTATAATTTTTTGTTCGCCTCCATCTGCGCGTACTTAGGATCGAACCATTTGGCGAGAACCGTTTTTGCCAAAAACATACTCAACGAAAACGCCACGATAAAAAAGGTGATGATGATAACCAGTAACTTGGCATAGGTGAATCCAAAATTGGACTTCTCCGCCAGGTTCTCCTCGTTTCGGATCACCAGCTGGTACTTGGTTGTAAGCCGCTCAGAAAGGGTCTTTTTAGGCTTCAAAAAGCGTTAAATTTTGCACAAAAATAGATATAATAGCCGATTATAATATTGATTATCTGTTTTTTACGTTTGTAAACTGTAATTGACTCTTTTATCAGCTTTGCGCACTTTTTTGCTTCTGATTGTGACTCTGATTCTCGCGAGCTGTTCTATCGAACAGAACTCCGTGACCAGCAATTTTTATCACAATCTCACCGCGCACTACAACGGTTACTATTATGCGCGGGAAAAAGTGAGAGAGGTTGAGCAACTTGTATTGAAAAGTTTGGATGACGATCACAACCAGGTACTGCGGTTGTATCCCCGGCTTGACACCACGCTCGCAAAAACTTATGCGAAAGATACTGAGGAAGCGATCAAGATGGCTTCCATTTCAATTCAACGTCACCCTAATAGTCGTTGGTTGGATGACAACTACCTGATGGTGGGGCTCGCCAGAATGTACGACTGCGATTTTGTTAATGCGATCCAAACCTTTAAGTACGTAAACACAAAAAGCAGAGATATCAATACACGTCATGAAGCTTTGGTGTACCTCATCAGAACTTTTACCGAAAATGAAGAGTATGAAAAAGCTGAAGAAGCATTTCGGTTTCTGGAAAAGGAACCTCTGAATAAAGAGAATGCCAAGAAACTGTATCTCGAAAAAGCATACTATTACCAGGTGCTAGACGACTATGACAACATGGTAAGGAGCCTGACGATGGCCGATTCCCTATTAAGTCGTGGCGATCAGAAGGGGCGAATTTATTTTATCATTGGTCAGGTTTATCAGAAACTGGGATTTGGGTCCGAGGCGTACAACTACTACCGCAAATGCATCGGCACCAACCCGGATTACGAAATTGACTTCTATGCACGCCTCAACATGGCGCAAGTGGCCAGGCTTGATGATTCGCGGGACATAAAGACTGTGAGAAATCAATTTGAGAAAATGCTGACAGATGCCAAGAACCAGGAATTTCGTGATAAGATATATTTTGAATTGGCTGAGTTTGAACGAAAGCAGGGAAACTTGAGTGAAGCGATGATGAACTACACGTATTCAGCCCATGCTGGCACCAATAAAAGAATACAGGGCACAGCATATTTACGACTTGGTCAAATCAATTTCGATTCACTTCAGAAGTATAGCGTTGCAAAAAATTACTATGACTCTGCCGTGACTTCTCTTCCTCCCGACTTTGAAAACCTAGAGAACATCAAAAAGCGTCAGGAAGTGTTAGGTGAATTTGCGAAATACACCGAAACAATCACCTGGCAAGACAGCCTGCTGAATATGGCTACTCTTGATTCCATTACGCTACGCACTCAGCTTGACTCCGTTATAGCCAGCCGAAAAAAGACGGAGGAAGTATCAAAAAAGAAAAGGCGCAGGGCAACCGGGGGAAATACCAACCAGAGCAACCCATTCTTTCTTGAAGACTCAAACACAACAGGGGATTGGTACTTTGGGAACCTATCTGCTGTGGCCACAGGCGAAACAGAATTTCAAAGGATATGGGGTAATATCGCATTGGAAGACGATTGGAGACGATCTAACAAGTCGGCAATAAACAATATTAACGTTGGCGAGGAAACAGTCGCTTCGGTTGATCCTCAAGGTCAGCCTGACAACAGTGCACCAACGAATGAGGTTGATGAGGCCGCCAAGATATTTGCTCAACTTCCAAGAACTGAAGCAGAAAAAGAAAAAGCACTGGCAAAAATTGAGGAGGCTTACTTCCATCTTGGTGACCTCTATTACTTGGAACTTCAGGAAAAAGAAAATGCCACTACTTCTTACACCACACTGTTGAGTCGATTTCCAGACACAGAGTATAAACCCGAAGTACTATACAAACTCTATCTGATCGCGTCAGAGCAAAAAAGTGCGATAGCAAGCACGTATTATGACCAATTAGTGCAAAATCATCCTAATTCGAATTTCACGAAGCTATTGCTAAATCCTAACTACCTAAAGGAAACAAGCGAAGCTGCGGAAAAACAAAAGGCCATTTACAAAGTCGCCTACCAAGAATTTGAAGCCGGTCACTCTAAGACTTCACAGGAAAAGATAAACGAGGCCCTGGCTCTGGGTCAGACCAGTTTTACGCCACAATTGGAGTTATTGAACATATTGATCACGGGAAAAACTGAGGACATTTCACATTACCAATCAGAATTGGAGGCCTTCCTGGAAAACCATCCTGATGATCCACTCAAGCCC
>DAORAG010000109.1:0-8470 GCA_035344095.1 Cyclobacteriaceae bacterium
TGGAATCAGGTAAAGTAGTACGATAATTGAGATTTTAGTCATAGCGCCAAAACATGTATAAATAAGGCCAGTATTTGAAATATTTCATCCAATTAATCAGCAACGAAGCCTCATTTTAAAGGTCAACCTTTTGTTAATTTGCACCCTCAAATTTAATTGAAAATTACATGTTACGAACCCATACATGCGGTGAGCTGCGGATGTCAAATGTAAATGAACAGGTTACCCTGACCGGATGGGTACAGCGTGTTCGCGATAAAGGAAGTCTGGTGTGGCTAGACCTTCGTGATCGGTATGGAATCACACAATTATTTCTTGAAGAAGGGAAATCTGATCCCGCTGTACTGGAACGAGCCAGAAACTGTGGTCGTGAGTTTGTTGTTCGCGCTTCGGGCACCGTTACAGAGCGACAATCAAAGAACGACAAAATGCCAACAGGTGAAGTAGAGATAAAGGTTGAAAAATTGGATGTACTCAACTCCTCAAAAACGCCTCCCTTTACCATAGAAGAAGAAACAGATGGTGGGGATGACCTGCGCATGAAGTACCGTTACCTGGACCTAAGGAGAACCAGCGTAAGGCAGAATATCCAACTGCGTCATAAAATGGCGCAACAAACAAGACTTTATCTGGATGGTCAAAATTTTATCGAGGTAGAAACTCCGGTATTGATCAAATCAACACCTGAGGGCGCACGCGACTTTGTTGTGCCGTCCCGTATGAATCAAGGTGAGTTTTATGCATTGCCACAGTCTCCGCAGACTTTCAAACAATTGTTGATGGTCTCAGGATTCGATCGCTACTACCAGATTGTAAAATGTTTCAGAGATGAAGATCTGCGAGCTGACCGCCAGCCCGAGTTTACCCAAATAGACTGCGAGATGTCTTTCATCGAACAAGAGGACATTCTTAATATGTTTGAAGGACTGGTACGCCATCTATTCAAACAGGTAAAAGGTATTGATATTGCTTCGGTACCAAGAATGACATATGATCACGCGATGAAGTATTATGGCTCCGACAAACCAGACACGAGGTTTGAAATGAAGTTTGTAGAGCTTAATGATGTCGCGAAGGGCAAAGGCTTCTCCATTTTTGACGATGCTGAGCTGGTCGTGGGAATTTGTGCAAGTGGCTGCGCAAGCTACACTCGCAAACAGATTGATGAACTTACGGAGTTCGTTAAAAGGCCACAGGTGGGCGCAAAGGGTCTCGTCTACGCGCGTTATAATGAAGACGGCTCTTTTAAATCTACTGTGGATAAATTCTACGATGAGTCCGCACTTCGATCCTGGGCAACAGCAATGGCTGCAAAGCCAGGAGATTTATTACTAATCTTATCTGGCCCGGAGGAGAAGACACGAAAACAATTGTCAGAATTAAGGTTACACCTGGGAAATCAATTGGGACTTAGAGATAAAAATAAGTTCTCTCCGCTTTGGGTATTGGACTTTCCATTGTTTGAGTGGGACGAAGAGACGAAGAGGTACCATGCAAAACATCACCCCTTTACCTCACCGAAGCGAGAAGACATTCCTTTGCTCGATTCTGACCCAGGAAAAGTTAGAGCTAACGCTTACGATATGGTACTCAACGGAACTGAGATTGGCGGAGGCTCGATTCGTATACATGACAAGGCCACACAACAACTTATGTTCAAAAAACTCGGCTTCACCGATGAGGAGGCGAAGAAACAATTTGGCTTCCTTATGGAAGCATTTGAGTATGGCGCGCCTCCACATGGCGGTATTGCCTTTGGCTTTGACAGGCTCTGCTCCCTATTTGGTGGTGCTGACTCGATTCGCGACTTCATTGCTTTCCCTAAGAACAATGCTGGGCGTGACGTCATGATTGACTCTCCTTCCACCATTGCCGAGAGTCAACTGGATGAGTTGGGTATCGCACTTAAAGAGAACCGCTCATAGTAATTCAATACAATTGATAACACTCGAATCAGAGGCTGTCAAAATTGACAGCCTCTTTTGTTTCATTTTCTTACCTTGTCTTTCAAACCCAAATCCCCAAATGAAAGTGAATATTCACGTGCCTACACTTCTGTTTGTTTTTGCTTCTCTCACATTATCTGCACAAAAGTCGAAGAGCAAGCAGACACCTGCCGTTTACTTCCCAGACAAGGAATGGCAACACAAAAAAGCCGATGAAGTAGGAATGAATGAAAGTTTGCTGAAAGAGGCGGTAGATTTTGCTATAGCCAATGAAGCAAACGCTCCTCGGGATTTGAAACTCAATCACTACAGAAGCTTTGGCAGAGAACCATTTGGTGATGCGATAGGCCCGATCAAAGATAGAGGCGATCAAACGGGGATTATTATTAGGGACGGCTACGTGATCGCAGAATGGGGTGAACCCTGGAGAGTAGACATGACACATAGTGTAACAAAAAGTTTTCTGTCTTCAGTTGTCGGATTAGCTTACGACAGGGGTCTGATCAAAAGTATCGATGATCTTGTTTATCCTTACGTCCCGCCCATTCTTGAATACAATCCACCATCAGGTAGAAATAAAGCTGATGATATTAACAGTGCAGATCTTTTGACACCATTTGACACACCCCACAATCGCACCATCACCTGGCGGCATCTTCTTCAGCAGAATAGTGATTGGGAAGGGACTCTTTGGGGAAAGCCCGATTGGGCAGACCGTCCAAGCCAAGAGTATAGCGAATGGATGACACGCGAACGCGCAAAACCAGGTAGTGTGTACGAGTACAATGACACACGTGTTAATGCCTTGGCACTTGCAGTTTTAAGTGTATGGCGCAAACCGCTCCCTGATGTCCTGAAAGAAAATATTATGGATCCCATAGGCGCTTCCAACATGTGGCGATGGTATGGGTATGAAAATTCATGGATTGTATTGGATGGCAAGCCAGTGCAGTCCGTAAGTGGTGGTGGTCACTGGGGTGGCGGAATGTTCATTCATGCCTACGACATGGCCAGATTTGGATACCTCACATTGAACAACGGAAAGTGGAATGGCAAACAGTTGATATCAGAACAATGGAACAAGTGGGCGCAAACTCCTTCAGCACCTCAGGCAACTTATGGTTTCATGAACTGGTTTCTGAACACCGACAAAAAGTTTCTACCCAGCGCTCCGGAAAAAGTTTTCGTACACATAGGCAATGGCACCAACATGGTTTACGTTGATCAGGAAAACAACATTGTAGCTGTGGTACGCTGGATTGAAAACAGCAAAATGGATGACTTCGTAAAACGGTTATTGGCGGCCATCAAATGATCAGATGAAACCTATTCTCTTCTCTATTTTGGTGTTGGTAATATGGAGTTGCAACGACTCCGGCAGGAAACAAGTTGACGATGCCACATCAGCTTTCGATGACGGTGATTATGAAAAGGCTATTTCATTGCTTGATGAAGCTGTTAACTCGGGCAATGCATCGAGTAAAGTCTACTTTATGCGGGGAAGTAGTAAATACAACCTGAAGGACTTTGCAGGCGCTCTGGCCGACTATGACAAAGCACTTGAGGCCAGGAAGGATGACCCGGAAATATTTTTTCACAGAGGCCTAACGAGGCTTGCGCTTAATCAGCACAACCCCTCAATTGAAGATTTCACGATGGCTGTGACTCTTAAGCCCGACTATGCAGAGGCATTTCAATTCCGGGCAGAAAACTGGTTTGCTTTGAATGTAATTGATAGCGCACTAACAGATTTGAACCGTGCATTGGAGACCAATGAACAACTGGCCGGTCCTTATCATTCGTTTGCGCAATACTATGCCTCAACCTCAGATTATAATCAAGCTATTGCCTACTATTCGAGAGCCATTGAATTAGAACCAAAAGCGGAATATTTATTTAACCGTGGGTTGGCATACTATCACGAAAGTGACTTTGAAAATTCAATCAACGACCTGACTTACAGCATTTCATTGGACAATACCCGCGCTGATGCCTTTATTATGCGAGGAATTGCACGGGACGAAACTGGTAGCAGCACTTTGGCAATCGAAGATTTTGATCAGGCAGTGAAACTCGACCCAAGCAACGGCTATGCGTATTTCAACCGAGGAATAACAAAAAAGAATCAAGGTGACACGCAGGGTGCCTGTGCAGACTTTAACAAGGCGTTGGAACTTGGTTACATGGAAGCCATTGCAAAGACCGGAGATTGTATTAATTAATCCAGTAGCCTTGCTGTAGCTTCTGCATCAATATCGATATCATCCTCGCCAACATTGTCGTACGGGTTTTCAAGATGATCCTGAATATTATCAAGGCTCACCAGGATGAAGCTGTACAAAATCGGCATAACATAAACCAACTGCGATGAGTAACTGTCGAATGACTTAGCGAAGTATGGTCCGTATATGATTGGGAAAATATAAATAAAGCCTTTGCTATAAGCACGAAGCGTTACCGGTGTTCGGTAGTTGTGCACTATTTTCATGTTGTCAAATGCGATAATCATTTTGCTGACGTACTGACTTATCCGGCTAATCTCTCCACTTTGCACCCCGAGACCACGCAGCTCCATGGTATATGAAGACAGTTTTGAAAACATCTGATAGATCTTGATTTCATTTTCATGCCATCGATCTGTTTTTCGTTCGGCTAGCATCTCCCTCATAACATGAAAAAGTTCCTTCATTAACTGTTTCATTCTTTCAGGAAGGTCGCTGCCTTTGTCTGTTGTCCAGTCGCGTGTGGCGTAATAGATGGCAATAGCATGCCCTTTAAAGTCAGCTAGCCTCTGAAGCGCAGTCTCCCTCCTGTTGTAGGCCGAACCAATTGAAAATACAACAGGAAATACAATCGCAACACCAACCAGCATATCCGGAAATGAGGCCACGAGGTTAAGCCGGTAGCAGACATAGGTGCTAATGATAGACAGGGTGGTTACAATTATCGTCTTGTAGTTGATAATTAGCGAAAAGCTTTTAAGAATGCTCCTCATACGGTAAGATTAAAGCCTGTTGTAGGTTAAGGCATTTCGAAGCCAATATTAAATAATTATTATTAATAAATAATTGACTTAAATCAGCCAGGATGGCACAACCTTTCAGCCTTGATAAACTACGGAATTGGACACCACCTTCCGGGTTTCACACCATTACTACGCTTGATGCCCATACAGGTGGTGAGCCACTGCGTATTCTCATTGACGGCCTTCCAGAATTGCCAGGCAATACTATCCTTAAGAAAAGGCAATACCTGAAAGATCACCTGGACCACTACCGCACCATACTGATGTGGGAGCCCCGGGGTCACGCGGATATGTACGGATGCATCATAACGCTACCGGAAAAATCAGGTAGCGATTTTGGCGTCATTTTTATGCACAACGAAGGTTACAGCACCATGTGTGGGCATGGGATTATTGCGGTAACAAAGGTCGCTCTCGATACTGGTCTGATCGAAATCCAAGAACCTCAAACTACAATCCGCATTGACTCTCCTGCAGGGTTGATCACCTCATACGCTACTGTTAGCGCTGGCAAGATTGATAAGATTTACTTCCACAATGTTCCTTCTTACGTTCAAGCACTCGATCAGACGATTAAAGTTGATGGGCTTGGGTCTGTCAGCTACGACCTGGCATTCGGAGGTGCATTTTATGCTTATGTCGATGCAGATCACTTGGGACTTAAGTTAGATGCCGAATCTTTTAGTGAAATAATTCGAATTGGCATGCAAATAAAAAGGGCCGTAATGAATTCGGTACAACTCAAACATCCTTATGAAGAAGATCTTAACTTTTTATACGGCACCATTTTTACAAGTAAAAATACAGACGCTGCTAACTACCGAAATGTATGCGTCTTTGCAGAAGGAGAAGTTGATCGCAGCCCAACGGGTACCGGAGTGAGCGGAAGACTCGCCATTGATGTGGCAAAGGATAAACTTCGAATCGGAGAATCAATCATCATCGAGAGCATTGTAGGAAGTAAGTTTGAATGTAAAGCGATTTCTAAAACAAATTTCGGCCCGTATCAGGCAATTATTCCAGAGGTGCAAGGCACCGCCTACATTTCAGGCAAGCACACTTTTGTGGTTGATCCTAATGATCCCCTCAAAAATGGCTTTATATTAAGATGACATGGCAGAGTTTAAAATAATAAGTGACGAAGAGGTCCGAAAGGCAATTCCAATGTCCATCGCCATTGATTTAATGGAAGATGCATTCAGACAGATCAGCAACCGCACTGCAGTCGTGCCGATCAGAACTGGCATAGAGAAAAATGATCATAGCGCCCGCGCGCTCTTCATGCCTGCCTATTCACCCGGTTATCACCTTTTCGGGCTGAAGATGGTGGCTGTATTTCCGGAAAATACTACCAAAAATTTGCCTGCTATCCAGGGAAAAGTGCTTGTGATCGATGACGAAAACGGTATACCAAAAGGATTGATTGATGCGGGCTATCTCACAGCACTGCGCACAGGGGCGGCTTCAGGACTAGCCACCAGATTATTGTCTTCACCAGATACGGAAACGATGGCGATGTTTGGTACCGGCACACAGGCGACCACGCAAGTTGACGCCATTTGTTGTGTGAGAAATATCAAAACTGTTTTTGTTTTTGGAACATCACAAGAAAAAACAACAGCCTTCTGCCAGAGAATGGAGCAAACCCATAAAGCAAAATTCATCCCCGGCCAACTTTCCGATCTTACTAAAGCCGATGTAATTTGCACTGCCACCACATCGATAAAACCCTTGTTTCAATTATCTCACCTGAAACATGGAGTTCTCATCAACGGCATTGGGTCTTACAAACCGGAAATGCACGAGATAGCCTCAGATGTTATCAAAAATTGTAGGTTAGTTGTTGATCAACGGGAACCCGTTCTTTCGGAAGCTGGTGACATCATGATCCCCATCAAAGAAGGTTTAATTAATGAAAACCATATCTATGCTGAGTTGGGCGAAATTGTGTCGGGCAAAAAACAAGGAGGCCCGATGAAGGAATCTTGCACAGTGTTTAAGTCGGTCGGTAACGCCATCCAGGACCTGGCAATCGCAGCTTATCTATTAAAGGGCTCCTAACCATTGAGGGTACCATAATCCCTCAAAAAGTTTTACCTTGAGCAATTCAACATCCTCTTTTTTCAATGAAAAAGATCCTGTTATCAACCGCCATACTTGCTGTTGTCCTTGCTACCGCCTCAGCGCAAACCAAAGAGCCCGATTACAGCGATGCCTACAATGTAATTAACCAATGGCTTGAAGCACAAGTGGCTTACCAACATCTGCCGGGTGTTTCGGCAGCAGTCGTTAAAGACCAGGAAGTCATCTGGAGCAAAGGCTTCGGCATGGCGAACACAGACCAAAAAGTTAAGACTCAAACCTCCACGATTTATAGTATTTGTTCTATCTCGAAGTTGTTTACGTCAGTAGCCATCATGCAACTGTACGACCAGGGCAAACTTCGGCTCGATGATCCGGTGGAATCGGTATTGCCTAATTTTAATATCAAACAACAATTCAAGGATAGCGGCCCCATTACCGTGAGGTCACTACTTACCCACTCTTCCGGGCTGCCACGGGAATCGGACTTCCCCTATTGGACAGGACCTGACTTTCCGTTCCCCACCCGGCAACAGATGGATAAGAGGTTAGGTGAGCAGGAAACGCTCTATCCCGCTTCGACTTACTTTCAGTACAGCAACCTTGGGATGTCATTGCTTGGAGAAATTGTAGAAAAGGTTTCTGGCAAGCCGTACAATCAATATGTCGAGGAGAATATTCTAAAGCCACTCAAGCTCGCAAACACACATCCTTACCTTCCAAAAGAGCAATGGGGCAACAAAATGGCCGTGGGGTATGGAGCGATAAAACGTGATGCCACGAGAGATAAGGTGAATCTGTTCGATGCACAAGGCATTACAGCTGCCGCGGGTTATTCTTCGAATGTAGAAGACCTCGCACAATTCGCGTCCTGGCAATTCAGGCTGCTGGAAAAAGGCGGCACTGAGCTTCTAAAATCATCCACACTGAAGGAAATGCACCGCGTGCAATGGGTTGATCCGGATTGGAAAATACATTGGGGGCTGGGTTTTGTTGTTTCCCAAAGTGAAGGCACAACATACGTAAGCCATGGTGGATCATGTCCAGGATATCGCACCACCTTACAACTGGATCCGAAAAATAAAATGGCATACACGGTAATGATCAACGCAGGGGGAGAAAGTCCTGAAAGACTGGCACGCGAAATCAGGCAGATTCTTTCCAAGGCCGCAAAAGAAGGCAACGACAAAAAGCCAGATGTTAACCTAACCGACTTCAGTGGTCATTATAGCGCACAACCTTGGGGCTCTGAAGTGCTGATAATGCCCTGGTATGGAAAATTGGTTGAGATAGGATTGCCATCCGAAGACCCAAGTGATGGTATGACCATGCTACAACACGTGAGTGGAGACACCTTTAAAAGAATACGTGATGACAAAACACTGGGTGAGGAAATCAAATTTGAGCGGGATAAATC
>DAORAG010000110.1:0-8444 GCA_035344095.1 Cyclobacteriaceae bacterium
TCATTAGATATCGAATGCGAAGGGAGTTAGCCAATTTTCTCCACTTTATAAGTGAGCCTTTAAATATAGGGTCACCTGTCACCGCATCTGTTCCACTTGCCAATAATGTATTAGCCTCTGCAAGATCGGCAAGGATTCCCTGGTAAATACTTTCCTGCGTATCGTACACCGGATAGTTAATTCCAGCCTTCGCTGAAGACGCTTCATCATAGGGAATATCACCATAAGCGTCTGTTGCAAGTGAAAACATCCACGACTTAACTATTAATGCGACTGCCTTGGTGTTCGAAAGCTTCTGCTCGTCTGCGATTAAAATGATGTTATTTACATCACGAGCATTGTCATAAACTGCATTCCAAATCGAGTTTAGTTCACCCCACAAGTAGCGATCTTCATTTACGAATTGGTTCTTAGCCGTATGCTGTACAACGATATTCCCAATTCCCCATGTCTCATTCATCAATGAGTTCATCATATCGCGCATCACCTGTGGCAGCAGTAGCTGAGGTGTAACTGATGTAGGGGAATTTGGATTTGTATTTATTTCCTCAAAATCGGACGTACAGGCTCCCATCATCAGGACACCAAGTAGTATCGTTCTTATATGTAATTTTTTCATAACCGGATTAAAGTTTGAAGTTGATATTGAAACCATAACTTCTCGCTGAAGGTATAGTGGTAGACTCAACACCAGGAATAATTGTTCCTCCTACAGTTGATGACACCTCAGGATCAATGTGAGGGACCTTGCTCCATAAGAATAGATTGCGACCAACAAAGGATATGTTCAAATCTCTTATAGGCATGTTACCCATAAGCTTGTTTGGCAATGTGTAGCCAAGGACTACTTCTCTGATCTTAGTGAACGTGGCATCGTAAATCATCGACTCAAGAAGTCTTCTACCAAGTGTTATCGTAGTATGCCATTCCCTTGCACTTAGCTTGGTTGTATTGGCTGTGTAACCTGTTATCTGATCACTCGCATTAGTAATAGGAACAACTCCCTCTCCTATCACACCATTTCCTGGTTGATTCAGATCGTATCCATTTGCTCTTCCTTCAAGTGTTTCGATAATTCTGCCACCCTCTCTTCCAACAGTCTGGGTATGAGAGTACACAACGCCACCTTGACGATGGTCGATTAACACGCTTAATGAAAGACCTTTATAAGAAAGTCGATTGCTAATTCCCGCGAGCCAATCAGGGTTATAATTGCCCATCAAAACTCTCTCAGTGGTTGGAACAGGCTTGCCTGCTGAATTGTAAACAATTTGTCCTACGAACTGACCGGTTGGGTCAAAGTATTCTGAATTGGGATCGTTGCTTACTCTTTCGTAACCTATCGCGTACATGTTACCCATTCGTTCCCCTACTCGGGCTTCCACGGTTACGTAGCGATCCGCCAAAACGTAATTGTCGATCACTTGACCGGATACGGGGTCTGTGTAGAGGCTCTCAACTCTGCTCCTATTCGCTGAGAAATTCACATTCAATTCCCACTTGAATCCGCCAGGTGTGATCACCGGAATCGTATTCAGCATGACTTCTGTTCCCCAGTTCTTGATTAGACCTGCATTAATTACTCGGGCGGTATATCCAGTTGTATTGGATAGCGGCACCTGCAAGATTTGGTTTTCACTATTTGTAGTATAGTAGGTAAAGTCAAGACCAATTCTGTCACCAAAGAATCTGGCCTCAAACCCCGTTTCAAATGATGAACTGATTTCAGGTTTCAGGTTGGCATTTGGCAAAGTTGCCAGCTCCGAATAAGAAGGAACTCCACCCACAGGTGTCTGGGCAACAAAACTTGATGCAAGCCGGTACGGATCGGTATCATTACCTACCTGGGCCCAACCCGCGCGACCTTTTAAGTACGTTAACGGTCCATTGAAATTTAGCATTTCTGATAGAACAAGGCTGACGTTTGCAGATGGATAGAAATAGCTCCAATCGTCAGACGGCAGCGTACTGGACCAGTCATTTCGTCCTGATAGGTCGAGGAAAGCCATGTTGCGATAACCTACTTGAGCAGACCCATACAAACTATTGATTCGTTTTTCTTGTCTGGTGCTGGTGCCCTGAATTGCAACTCGGGAATTACCCAGTGAGTAAATGCCCGGAACTGCTAGCTCTGGAGCGCTAAGGTCAGACAAGAATTGCTGCTGCCTCATCATATTGCCACCAAGTGCACCAGAGATGGTGAAATCACTATTCAAATCCTTAACCGCGCTTAGCAAAAAGTCGGAATTGGTTTCCTGGAAGTTTATTCGTTCCTCGCGGTAGCTACCAAGCAAATAACGTTGAGTACTGTAGGCTCTCTTTCTATCCCTGAATTCGCTGCTATAGTCGGTACCGGTACGAACCATCAACTTCAACCAGTCGGTGAAATCATAAGTAAGCGACAGGTTTCCGAATACACGGTTTATCCTCTGACCATTTGTATTTTCATACAGATTGAAATATGGATTGTCGTGATAGTTGTAGTTAAAATTGTATTGATTCAACCCAACGCGATCAGCTTGCCAATAGTCACGTAATGCAGCGGTGTTCGTGGAGGGGCTGTACCAATTGTTGAACAAGTACATGATGTTCTCTGTACCGTAGCTGAGATTTGGTCTATTCTTACTTTTGTTCTCAACATAATTAATCACGGTGTTCAAATGCAGCTTCTGATTAAGCTTGTATCCAGCTGAGATTGAAACCGAGTTTCTCTTCAAATCAGTGTTAGGAACAAATCCCTTTTGATCAAGATGCGTGAACGATGCACGATAACTTCCTTTGTCGGAAGCTGAAGTAATCGCGATGTTGTTTGAGCTGGTCACCCCAGTCTCGAAGAAATCCTTAACATTGTCAGGATAGGCAGTCCATCTGGTCGGAGTAATTGCTCCTCTTTTTGCCAATTGATTATTCAGATCAACTCCTCCGATAGCCGGAAATAAGTTACCCACATCGCCTCCTCTGAAACCATTGGCAGTTGGAGAGTCGAATTGCGGTAATGATTGTCCATTAAAGGATGGTCCCCAACTTTCATCAACACCATCTCTTAACCCACTTCCATTGCCATCTGAAAATGAAAATTCGCCACCCAAGCCTTGTCCGTACACATTTTGATACTCCGGCAACTTTAGCGGTGTCTCAAAACTAGTTGTGCTGTTGACACTGATTCCCAAGCCTTTGGAGTTTTTACCCGATTTGGTTTTGATGAGTATAACACCGTTGCCTGCACGCGAACCGTATAACGCAGTAGCATTTGCACCTTTCAATACAGAAATCGATTCAATATCGTCCGGGTTTACAAAGCCTGCCCCATTACCGAAATCGACATCCTGATTACGACCAGCCGGTCCACCTGACGATCCAACAAAATTATTGCTGATGGGAACTCCGTCTACAATGAACAAGGGTTGGTTGTTATTAATATTCAGTGATCTTTCTCCTCTTATCGTGATTCTGCTTGAACTTCCTATCCCCGAGGGATTGTTTACTATTGTGACTCCTGCAACTTTTCCGGCCAAAGAACTTACAACGTTTGTCTCACGGGCTTGTGTGATTTGCGATCCATCAACAGACTGTGTTGCATAACCAACTGACTTCTTATCTTTCTCCACTCCCAAGGCGGTAATAACGATTTCAGAGAGCTGTTGTGCGTCAGATAGCAACGACACGTTGATTCTACTTTGTCCATTAACCGCTATCTCTTGTGCGGTGAACCCGACAAAAGAAAATACAAGCACGTCATTGGATGAAGGCACACTAATGGTAAAGTCTCCATTCGCATCTGTGATTGTTCCATTGGTAGTACCTTTTACCAGAATGTTAACCCCCGGCAGGGGTGACTGATCTTCGCCTGATACAACATTACCTGAAACCTGGACTTGCGACCAGGCTGTTGATGCACACAGGATCGCTACGGTTGTAAGCAAGTGCTTAAGCCTTGCATACGGTAGTGCCTCGCATCGGTTGAGTAAATACGTTAGCATAAATTGAGTTGGTTTTTGTGTGGTTTAATTCAGTTGTCTGCCCATGGTCGTTCGTAAACCGTCTTGCATAGGCAGCAAGTGCGCGACAAAAATTGAAAATGAATGAGACTGGTCGTTTAGAACTGAATTATGTATCCGTTAAAGAAAACGAAGGATACGATTACCAAAATCACAATTGGTTAATACAAGATTCACGAATGAAAATGTCAGGTCACCTTAAAGGAGCCAACTACAATTGACTGATTACCTTGTCGGCAAGACCAAACGACAAAGTCATGCCCGCTCCGCCAAGGCCGTTGACGATATGAACGCCCTTATCTACTTCGGTTACCCAATAGTTTTCATCCGGTAGTTTCGCATATATTCCGTGCCAACGTTCTACAATCTCAATTTTAGGGATCGAGATGAATGAACTGAGATAGTTAATTATCTCCGCATCAATTTCTGTTTTATCAAAAGGCTCCAATGTATCGCCATACTCATGCGAATCGCCAATGATTAGCTCACCTTCATTATTTTGAGAGAGCAAAACATGTATTCCATATTGTTTAAAGAATGGATTCTCACTGTCGTATCGGGCATCCATTAACGACAGCGAAGGGCAATTCTTAAAAGCTTTGTAATGCCGTAAAGTAAGTCCTGCACAAAGCGAAGGGCCCAGGTCCAAAGCATTTCCCGGCACCTCTGCCTTCATCATTTGAAGCTTACACTTCATAATCTTTTTTGCTTTGAACGCACTTGGGTACAGTGTCTGGAAATCTGCACCGCTGCAAACGATGACTTTACCAACCTTCCATTTTTCAGTCGAAGTCTCAACAAGAGGCAGGGTGATTGCTTGCACTTGTTGTCCGAATCGCAGTACCAAGCCGTACTCCTGTTCCAGCCACGCGGGGATCTTTTTTAATACCACTCTCGAGTTGACAGTGCATTCGGTCTCGCTCCAAAGCCCACCAATCAATTTATGAGGATTGATTACTGATGACTTCAACTCGACTGATGTCTTGTCAAGCAATTGGATATCATAGCCCTGTTTATTATATAAGTCAACAAACTCGTTGAGTACTGCCCACTCATCTTCATTATAGGCAAGATGAAGAGAACCATTTCTGTTGATCCAGAACCCAGCCTGATCTGCTATGTCCAACCAATCTTTACGGCTATTCAGCGCCATCTCCAGATCTTCACCAGCCGGCTGCCCTATTGGCCAAATCATACCAAAATTTCGAACAGAAGCACCGATAGCAAATTGATCTCTCTCAAATAATACAACCTTAAGCCCTCTACGAAGTGCATGATACGCATGAGCAAGTCCGATGATGCCCGCACCTACAATGGCGATATCCGCTGATCTATCCATTTGATCAATTCTTGTTTTCAAGCAAGTAATTGACATTACATTGCTCGCTCCTCATGCCATCCGTGAAACTTCTGTTAAATCAAGTCACGATACTTAACTCACACGTTACCTTCATTCACAACCGTTACACTTAAATTGCCTGTTCTAACTGGATAAAATGGAGGCTCAGCTTATCGGGGTAACCCAGACGAAGTTTAAAGACTGGCTATCGAAACAAAACAGCGTAGTTTTTACAGTAGTCGTGGCTCTCTCTTCGTTTCTGCTTTACTCATGTGTATACACTTTTAGAAAAACATTCTCAGTAGCCACTTTCGAGGGAATGGCATATCTAAGCATCAGCTATAAGGTATGGCTGGTAACTTTTCAAGTCTTGGGCTATGCCCTTTCCAAATTCATCGGCATCAAAGTAATATCAGAGTTAACCGCAAATGGGCGAGCTAAGGGTATTTTGTTGATGGTGTGTATTGCGGGGTTATCGTGGCTGGCTTTTGCAATTGTTCCACCTCCGTTCAACATTATTTTTTTATTTACCAACGGTTTGCCACTTGGCCTGATATGGGGAATGATCTTTGGCTATCTGGAAGGCAGACAATCGACAGAAGCGCTTGGCGCAGGGCTCTCCACAAGTTTTATTTTTGCCTCTGGCTTTTCGCGATCTACCGGAGCTTACATCATGCAGGAGTGGCACGTCTCCGAATTCTGGATGCCATTTGTTACATGTTGCATTTTCATCCTTCCTCTTATTTTGTTTTTGTGGGTTCTTGATCAGGTGCCTGCTCCTTCCAGCCTGGACGAGCAAATGCGGACCAAACGAACTCCAATGAATAAAGAGGCAAGAGTAAACTTCATAAAATCGTTTTTCCCTGGGATTGTACTGTTTGTAGTCGCTTATATGTTGCTTACTGCTTACCGTGATTTTAGGGATAACTTCTCTGCTGAAATCTGGACATCGCTACACTTTACAAACTCACCGCAGATATTCACTATCACTGAGGTTCCAGTCGCCATCGCTGTTCTCATCATTATGGCAAGCATCATGTTTATTAAAAGCAACAGAGTGGCACTGGTGGTCAATCACGTGATAATTCTTGCCGGAATGATTATTATAGGATGGAGCACTTATTTGTTTGAAGTTGGTTCTCTTCAGGCTCCCATCTGGATGGTACTCATTGGCCTTGGCTTGTACATGGGATATGTTCCGTTTAACAGCATTTTTTTTGAAAGGTTACTTGCGGCATTTCGCTACACTGGCACGGTTGGGTTTGTCATGTATGTGGCCGATGCATTCGGTTATCTCGGAAGCGTAGGTGTAATGTTTTTCAAAGAATTCGGATTTGCGAATCTGAGCTGGCTGTCGTTTTTTATGAAAGCGGGCTACACCACTTCTATTGTAGGATGTCTACTAACATTCGGGTCCCTGGTCTACTTCATTGAAAAAAGAAAGAGGTGGCGCTATCACAACGGCCCTGCCACTACTTGAGGTGTGTTGGACAGTTCGTTGTAAAATTTGACAATCATGATAATGTCGGCCATCTGATTCGGTCGTAAATGATTTTCACGGATATAATCTGTAATTACGTCACCGACTCCTATCTTCATTTGACTAAGACCATCACTGGCGAAGTCTCGGAACTCCTTAATTGACTGAGACGCGGTGACAAAATAATAGTTGTAATCCAGGTGATCAATTTCAGATATCTCCCGATACAGGTTTACCGGTCTTCGAAGCACCGACACTGTCCCTTTTACCACAACTTCGAAGAGCTTGCGGGTTTGAAGATACCCTTCGTCAACAGGAAATGAATCAAATCTTCGATTGGCTTTCAAAAGTGGATCATAACATCTGATGAGTTTGATCTTGTTAGCGGGTAACGCAATTCGCTCGCCTTGCTCCGTAACAGCAAACACCAATTCAAATGACGGGAATGAAAGATTACCTTTGATCAACTCACCCGACTCCAGCACTACCACACCTTCATACCACATGGGTTCCTTACATTGCGCTGCAAAAACACTGATCGTCAAACCTAAAGCCAGAAGGTATCGCACGTCATGTTAAATTTAGTTAACATGAATGTAACGATTTCTTAACTTACTAACAACCTAAGCCAGCCCAAGAATTGGCACCAACTCAGGAATTTGACTGATGAGGTGAGAATGTTTTTCCTGTTGAAGAATTTCTTTTGAAAAAGCTCCAGTGGTAATACCAATCACCATTCCACATCCTGCACTGGTGCCTTCAATTAAATCAGATTTTGTATCCCCTACTTTGACCACCGCCTCTGCCTTCTCAACCCCTGTCAATTTCATGGCTTTAAAAATCAAGTCCGGGTAAGGTCTTCCTTGTGCCACCTCGTCACTCGACACGCTCGCGTCTATCAGGCCATTACCCAGCCAGCCCGTCCTCCTCAAAATGGCATTTGTAATTTTTCGATCAAAACCAGTATCAACAACGATCTTAATTCCGTTTTGCTTCAGCTTTTGAAAGGTGTCACTCACCCCCTCCTTCTCAGAAAATTCCTTATCGTTCTCATAGAACCAGATCATTTCACACATGAATTCTTCGTGCACACGGGCGATGAAGCTTTCGGTGGCCTTGCGGGCTCTTCCCTTCATTACCAGTAACTGACGGATAGCAACAGGCTTAGGCAGTCCCATTACCTCGTTCGCCTCGTCCAGCGTAATCGAAATACCAAAAGCAGCGAAAGCTCTTTGCAAAGCCTTATGAACATCCCGATTATCTTTTATAGTTGTTCCTGCCAAATCGCAAACTACCAGTTCAATTTTCATTAGTTATCAGTTTAGTGAAATATAGCCTGACCACACTACCTGGCAGTTACACATATGTAAAGTCAATTTGAAATAATGACCGGCAACCTTAATACATTATTAAAAGGGGAAATCATGAGTCTTGACATCTTGCGATTTACTTTCGAAGAAAATTTTGCCATGAGCAAAGTAGATAGTATCGTTGATGAAATTTTTGCGCTTTATACAAAATATGGTGATGAAGATTACATTGGCGAACCAGTCTCACAGCTTGAGCATATGTCACAAGCAGCTCAGCTTGCGATTGACTCTGGTGCCGATGATGAGGTAATACTTGC
>DAORAG010000111.1:0-8396 GCA_035344095.1 Cyclobacteriaceae bacterium
TCAGACTCCAAAAATAATTTTCCTATGCGAATTATATCATTTTTGACTCTTGTTGTTTTCATAGTCAGTTGCAACCCCCAGAAACCAGCGCCTTTCGTTCACGATATTTCACAAGGACCAACACCATGGTCTTATGAGCCCGCGGGAAAAGTTGATGGAAATTTTACGTTCGCCATTATATCTGATCTGTATAGCGGTGAAAGGGAGGGAGTGTTTGAAGTCGCAGTGGAGCAAATCAACTTGCTTCGCCCTGAATTTATTTTAAGTATTGGTGACCTCATTGACGGAGGTACTGAAGATGTGGGCGAATTGAAGAAACAATTTGATCATTTCGACAACAGAGTTGCGAAAGCAAAGGCTCCGTTTTTTCATGTGGGAGGAAATCATGATCTAACCAACACAACTATGCGAAAGTTTTGGATGGATCGGTACGGCAGGAGATACTATCACTTCATTTATAACAATGTATTGTTTCTGATGATGGATTCAGAAGACTACAATGAGCAACGCATGCAGGAAATCTACACGGCCAGGGCAGAGGCAATTAAGGTGTTAGACGGTGATCATCCCGAGTTAGCACAGGATATGGAATACTTTAAAATGACCGAGCGAGTTTCTGGAGAAATTGGAGATGAACAGTCGGCTTATTTCGAGAAGGTGATCAAAGAAAACCCAAATGTTAAGTGGACTTTTATATTAATGCATAAGCCTGTGTGGCAACGAGAGGCTGCGGGAAATCTTTCGAGAGTGGAGACTGCTCTGGCGGGTAAAAACTTTACGGTTATCAATGGGCATTTCCACAGTTATTCCCATCGAATGAAAGATGGTCATGACTACATGATATTGGGAACCACGAGTGGAGGACAGAATCCAAAGGATGAAAATGCATTTGATCACATCACGCTGGTGAATTTTGTGGATGGTGAACCAACCATTGCGACCCTTAGAATGGATGGGATTTTAGATAAGACTGGTAAGATTCCTTTGGAAGGTGATAAGTATTGCTACCAGGCGTCAAAGTGTGCGACCGCAGAGGAAAGCCAATGATGGCTTAGAACTCCTCGTCATCAAAATCATCGTCACGCTGTCCACCGCGTTCCCGTTTCTTCTTTTGATTGAGACGGTAGGAGAAACTCAGTCTGATTTGGCGTGAACGCCATTGAAACTTACTGGACTCGGTGAAGTTGCTAGTGATGGTTGTGCCACGGTATTTTCTTGAGTTAAATAAGTCACGCACACTCAGGTTAATAGTTCCTTTGCCCTTCATTACATCCATATTGGCACCAAGGTCCATGTAGTAAAGGCTTTTGCGAGTCCCTTGAGTCTGCCTCTCAGGTGCCATATAGTTTCCGCTGACCTGAAAGTCAATTTTGTTGATTTTGATTTTGCTGTTCAGTCTAAACCTTGCTGTGTACGTATCTCGATCGAGAGTAATATCATTATAACGACCCTTGGTGATAGCTCGGTAGAAATTTGCGTTTCCATTCAGGTTTAGCCAGTCGGTTGGGTCGGTGCTGAAGTTGGCTTCAATTCCGTATGCATTTTCTATTCCGATGTTTCTGGGCGTGGAGATGGTGTTAATGCCATCTACCGAAGTTTGAATGCGATCAATAACCCCTGTAGAGTACCGGTAATACCCACCCACATACACAGATGATTTCTTCAGGTTATTAAGTACACCTAATTCATAAGAGTCAGTATATTCTGGGTTGAGATCAGTGTTACCAGTTCTGATGTTGCGCGGGTCACTGTAAGAAGAGAATGGATTGAGGTACCAAAAACGAGGTCTTGACAATCTACGACTATAGCTTGCTTGCAAGGTTCGCATATTGTCAAGGTTGTAGGTAACGAAAGCACTAGGGAACGCATTCAAATAGTCCTTATAGTTGGTCTCATTTGTCTCACGTTGAAAAGTGGTGATGTTCGTTTGCTCAACTCTCAACCCTACCTGGTATCCCCATTTAACCATTTTGTTTTCATAGATAGAGTATAGCGCATGCACATCCTCATTATAGGTAAACTTGTTTGAGAAGTTGGGAAGTGTAAAAAATCCACCGGACCCATCAATTTGTTCTACGATGTAGTCATTTGCGATCTCTCGCAGTGTTCCACGGTACCCTGCTTCAAATTTTTTCCCTTTTTTAAATGGGTAAACATAGTCCAGTTGCATCAACACATTTCTATCGAGCTCATCCGTTGATGACCTTTGAAATAATTTCAATGGTGTGTCAAGCAGCAGATTTGCAGAATCTATTGAGGATAGTTCTGTTTCTGTATTATCCCGGAATTGAAATTGGGCTGTTAACTCATGGCCATTTCCGTTAAATTCCTTTTTATAATTCAGCTGATACTCCAGGTTGTTGTCGGCTTCTTCCTGTAGCTCTTTCCGTAATGTATTGTTGATCAGACCACGTGAGGTGGTTCGATCAAAGTAGGTGATGTCTGTAAAGTTGTCTTCATCCGAAATTCTGGACATCACCGACAAACTGATCATGTTTTTGTCGTTGATAGTGAAGTCTGTCCCAAAGCGATAATTGTATGAAGTGCCGGTGCGTAATCGATCGTTTTCGATGAAGGTAAAAAGTGTATCGCGTGAAATTCGATCATCAAATCCACCTCCAGGGTTCTCGCGATAGTTGATGCCATAACTACCGAATACATTAAACCGACCCTTTCTGTAATTGAGGTTGGTTGAGAATCCAAAGTTCTGTGGGTATCCGGTATTGAGCACGAAGGATCCATTCAAACCATGCTCGCGTTCTTTTTTTAGAATAATGTTGATGATACCTGCCGATCCCTCAGCATCGTATCTCGCGGAGGGGTTGGTAATTACTTCTATTCTCTCAATCAAATCGCCTTGTAGTTGACGCAGCGCATCAGGACTGCTAATTCCCACCAATCCGGATGGCTTGCCGTTGACAAGAATTCTTACATTGGAATTTCCGCGAAGGCTTACGTTTCCCTCTACATCTACTGCGACTGATGGAAGATTGTCCAAAATCTCTGAAGCGTTTGCAGCTACGTTTTGGAGATTGGCAGAAACGTTGAAGATTCTCTTATCCAGTTCAAGTTGCATTTGATCTTTTTGCCCCGTCACCACCACTTCAGACAAGATTTCTGAATCCGGTAACAATGTGACCGATCCAACATTGACTATGGGCCTGTTCTCGGATAAAGTAATTTTTCTATACCGGGGAGCGTATGAAATGAATTGAACTTTTAATATGTAATTGCCCGGTTTAGTGGCAATACTAAAACTTCCATTGGCATCTGATGTTGCTCCAGCTACCAGTGAACTATCAGATGGGGTTAGCAAGCTAGCGTTAGCAAATTCCAGGGGTGAATTCGTTTCTCCATCCATAACAGTGCCATCAACGCGATAGAGACTCTGCCCATGTGCGATGGAAATTACGATACCTAATAATATGGTGAGGAGAGGGGTTCGCAGTTTAGGAGCTTTTGCAGAGTTAAACACAAAAATACCGCCATAGTTTCGTAAAAAAGCTCAAATGTAGCGTGAAGCTTTTGTGCGGAGCGTATTATTAGATGAGCGGTATTTTCAATCTCGAATTGTATTGGCAGTTACTCACCTGAATGATATTTTCGCGACTTAAATTGAAAAATGGATCATCTGAAATTGTTGCGTTTATGGGCGATAGCAGAGGGGATAAGTTATCTGCTGTTACTTGGAGTGTGCATGCCCCTGAAATATATGATGGACATACCTGAACCGACCTTCTTCGTAGGGTTGGCTCATGGAATTTTATTTGTTGCTTATTGTTTCTGGGTGGTCTTGGTTGGCTTCGGTTTGAAATGGGGGTACGCGAATATCTTTTGGTCGCTTGTCGCTTCGGTACTTCCATTCGGAACATTTGTTGCCGACAGACGTATTTTTTCGCGATACAATTAGGACGCCTCGACCACGGCATGATCTATATCATTTCCTAAGTAGACCGTTTTTTTCTATCCTTGCTATTCCAATAAACTTTTTTACATGGCTTCAGATCAGCCTCTTTTCCTTAAGAACCTGTGGTACTTTGCTTTTCACGGATCAAAGCTGAAGAAGGGAAAGCTTGTTCAAAAGGAGATACTCGGTGAGCGAATTGCCTTTGGACGGGATGCACAGGGAAAACCATTTGCATTGAAAGACAATTGTCCGCATCGCGGTGTACCGCTAACGGCCGGTTGGTTTGATGGCACCACTATTCAATGTTGTTATCACGGGTGGAAATTCAATTGCTCAGGAACTTGTACGGAGATTCCCGCTTTAGCTGACGATAAGCTAGATGTGAATAAGATCAAAGTGTATGAATATCCTTGCCGGGAGATAAGTGGAACCGTCTGGGTTTATATCCCCCAAAATAAACTTAAGCTTGAAGGTGCTGAAGAGCGATTGCCCAATCTTCTTCTTGATTCCGGTGAAAAATTTCTTCACGTTGAAACCGTAACCATGCCAACCAATATTGACCACTCGGTGATTGGTCTCATTGATCCGGCACATGTTACATTCGTTCATCAGTCCTGGTTTTGGAGATCAAGTAAAAACCTAAAGCGAAAAGAAAAGCATTTTGTTCCAGATGAACTTGGATTCAAGATGGCACGCCATAAGCCATCTTCAAATTCAAAGGGTTACTCTGTCCTGAAAGGAGGGACAAGCACAGAGATCAACTTCCAACTTCCTGGAAACAGATTGGAGCATATCCAAGTAGGTAAGAATGAAATAATTTCGATTACAACACTTACTCCACTCAATGAAAACGAGACCGAGTTGAATCATATCTTTTATACCACGATAGGTCTCGCCAAATTTCTATGGACACCATTGCGTGGTTTAGGTCGGACATTTATTGGTCAGGACCTCGGAGTTTTCCAAAAACTGCGCGAAGGTCTTGATACCAATCCCACTTTGATGCTCGTAGGTGATCCCGATCAACAAGCGAAGTGGTATTATGAACTAAAAAAAAGCTGGCATAAATCAGTTGAAGAGAAATCACCATTTGTTAATCCTCTGCAACCACAGACATTACATTGGATAACATAAGTTGATTATTCTTGTTAGGTAAGTGAAAATAGAGTTACCTTCCAAATTCGATCGTACCACAAGCTTTGAAGGCAGTCAAAAAACTTAGCGAACTCGAGGCCACCGCCATTTGCGGTAACGATATTTCGTCTAGCGTGTTATATGTGTCAGCATTGGCAATTTTATACGCTGGGCAATTTGCATGGATATCGTTGTTGATTGTTGCGGGTGTTCTATTCCTTTTCAGAAAAATTTATGGAGAAGTAGTTGGTGCGCTTCCGCTCAACGGAGGCGCCTACAATGTACTTCTCAACACTACAACGAAATCAAATGCGTCTCTTGCTGCAACGCTGACCATTCTATCGTACATGGCAACAGCCGTGCTATCTGCCAGTGAGGCGATGCACTATCTTCATGGCTTGGCGACCATGATACCGGTGCTTCCTGCAACGGTTGCCGTGCTGGCAATCTTTATGACACTTACAATTCTAGGAATATCAGAATCGGCAAAGGCCGCTGTTGTAATTTTTATCACGCATCTCACCACACTCACACTACTTGTTCTTGTGGTTGTTTGGTTCCTGATCACACAAGGCATCGATACCTTGACTATTAATTTTCAAACGCCATTACAAGGCAGTATTAGAAGTGCGCTTTTCTTTGGATTTAGTGCTGCCATGCTGGGTATTAGTGGATTTGAAAGTTCGGCCAACTTTGTTGAAGAGCAGGCGCCTGGCGTATTTCGGAAAACGCTTCGCAATATGTGGACTGTTGTAAGTATTTTCAATCCATTGATAGCGTTCCTGGCGATAGCTGCTATGCCGTTGGTTGAAGTTGGTGAACATAAGGAAACCTTGTTATCGCATATGGGGGAGGTAGCTGGAGGTAAGTGGTTGTCTTACATCATTTCGATAGATGCCGTGCTGGTTTTGAGTGGTGCGGTTCTTACGTCTTTTGTCGGTGTCAGTGGGTTGATGAAACGGATGGCACTGGATAGAATTTTGCCACAGTTCTTTCTGAAAGAGAATAGGAGACAGTCAAACTACCGCATACTCATCGGCTTTTTTGTTTTGTGCTTTTCTATACTGGTGATTACCAAGGGACAGCTGGAACCACTCGCTGGTGTTTATACTATTTCGTTTCTTGCCGTGATGGCATATTTCGCCATTGGTAATCTTCTGCTTAAGGTAAAGCGCGCTAAACTTCCGCGGCCCGAATACGCAGCTGCGGTGACTGTGTTCATCGCATTATTGGGTGTCGTAATTGCCTTATATGGGAACATCAAGATCCATCCTGAGTATCTTGTAGTCTTTCTTCAATATTTTGTGCCAGCTATTCTTGTAATCTATGCTTTGCTCAATCGACTTTCAATTTTTGAGTTGGGATTGATGGTGCTCAAATCTGCCTCTGAGAACGTCAGACGTATTGCGTTGCTTAGTCAATTAAAGCTCACGCGTCTAATGAGAAAGACAAGTGAACAGCAATTTGTTTTCTTTACAAAAGGAGACGACATCGCCACGCTGAACAGGGTAATGATCTATGTGCAGGAAAACGAGTTAACCAACAGGTTGCGTATCGTTACCGTGTTGAAGGATGGACAATCAGTTCCAGAGGAGTTTGTCAAGGACCTGAATGTACTTGACCGCGCCTACCCGGACATCAAAATTGTTTTTCTTACTGAGAACGGTGTATTTGGTCCCGAGCTAATAGACAAACTCTCCAAGGAGTGGAACATACCTAAGAATTTCATGTTCATTGGTTCACCGGGCGATCGCTTCCCTTATCGAATTTCAGAGTTGGGTGGAGTAAGGCTGATTATTTGATCTATTGAGATCAGTGAGCTATTGGTTTTTCTAACCGATTAACTGAGTTCCTTCCTTTGCTTCGTTCGACACGGTTAGAATGACCCTGGTTACCCTGATGCCTTCGATTTCCAAGACTTCGGCCATCACATTGGCATCCAGTTTCACTTTAAGACCTACTTCCAATTTGTGGCCTACTCGTTCAACGATAAGCCCAGACAGTGTATTGGCATCTTCCGCTACCAGATTGATATCAAATCTTGAGTTGATTTCATCTAAAGTAACATCTCCTTCGACTTGGTATTTATTATCTGTCTGATGAACGATGTCAATCTCTTCGGTGTCAAATTCGTCTTGGATGCTTCCCACCAATTCCTCCAGCACATCTTCCAACGTCACTATTCCCAGTATTGTTCCGTGTTCATCCTGAACGAACGCAAACTGTTGGCGTGCGAGCCTGAATTCATGAAGCAACTTTCCGATCAAAATATTCTCCGGGACCAGCATAATTGGGCGTGCGATGGTCGTTAGGTCCAACGCATTGTCCTCATTATAGCCGATCATGTCTTTGATGTGTACTACGCCTACAACGTCATCGAGTGAATGATGACATAGCGGAAACCGGGTATACTTGGAGGCCTTGGCAAACTTGAGATTTTCTGAAAAGGATTTTTCAAATTCAAGATAGTCAACCTCGCCACGTGGTTTCATTATTTGACTTGCAACAACATCGTCAAAACGAAAAACGGCATTCAGTAAGCGGTGCTCATTTTTTGTCAGTTCGCCCTTGGTGTGGGCGATGCTTAATGAGGCTCTAATCTCTTCTTCTGTCAGAGGCGTATCGTGTCCTTCGGCCTCATTGATGCCCATCCATTTAAGAAAAACGTTGGTGATGCTATTGAGTACATACATGAATGGATAGAGGACGATATAAAATCCTTTTAGTAACAAGGCTGATCCGAGAAAGACCTGATCTGATTTCCTAATTGCATAAATCTTGGGTACCTGTTCTCCGATAATAATATGAAGCGATGTAATCGCGGTGAAAGCGATCGTGAATGCGATCCCGTGAATGACATTTGGTGAGGTTATGCCAAGGCCGCGAATAAAGGGAGAAATCAAGTGTGCTATAGCGGGTTCGCCAATCCAGCCAAGGGCGAGTGATGCCATCGTAATACCCAGTTGGCAAGCGGAGAGGGCAAGATTTTGTCTATTGAAAAGCCACATCGCTGTGGTTGCGAATGGCCTCTTGTCATTCACCATTGACTTGATTCGAATTTTACTGATTTTCACTAGGGCAAACTCGGCTGCAACGAAAAACCCGTTCAGTAGGATAAAAACGATGGTTAGCCCAAGGTTGACGCTATCCATTGTGTAGTTAGGCGAGTCTTCCATTAATGGTCAATTGATTATGGATGAAAAGGATTGCAAATATAAAATTTCAGGGCTTACCCGTTATGTCGTTTGTGTGTGAGATGTGCATTGATGCGCTAGCAAAATAAAGTCTTCCCAATGCTTTGGGAGCACCATCAGTGATTACATTTATGAAACTTAATTTTCAAAATGATCAAAAT
>DAORAG010000112.1:0-8381 GCA_035344095.1 Cyclobacteriaceae bacterium
CAGCAAAGACACAACAGGCCCAAAGGAGATCGTTCCAGAACTGGTATTGGGCAAAACGTAGACAATATTCTTTGTCGCCCCACTCCTGCTGGTGATCAGTTCAGGCTTACCATCACCATTCAAGTCACCGCAAACAACTTTTTCGGTTGGTGCACCGATGTTGAGACTTGCAAGATTAGATTTATCCAATCTATTGAAGGCAACCGCGCCCGGAGTACTTTGATTTTGCAGCACAATCAAGTCTGTTTCCAAATCAAATTGAGTAACAGCAAAATCGGGCTTTCCGTCAGCGTTTAGATCGCAAGAGCATAGGTCGAATAATTCATTGCTACCTGAAAAAGTAAGAGGAGTCCCCAGTTTTGCTGGATCAAAGGGCAACCCGCTATAAGATGGAGTGAACTTGAATGGCGATTTCACCGAAAGTCGTGTGGTGAGGTTAATTACCTCCAGGACGCCATGGCGCGCTGAAGCCGGCACCGTCACGTCAATCGAAAACTCCGATGAGGAGTTAATCGTCCCTTTCACATGATTGAACCAAACCTGCAGTTGACTTGAAGTCGAACTAAATCCAGAACCGGTTATGACCAACCTGTCACCTGGATAAGTGACGGATGGAGTTATTGCACTAATCACAGGAGACTGCGCTAATCCTTGCAGGCAAACGCCCCATAAAAAAACAATTAGTAATACTCTTCTTTCCATATTACTCGTGTACAGTCAATAGCCACGCGTCTTTAAACATGTTCATCTTTCTGTATCGATCTCTATCGGCTCTTGCCTGATTAATATCGTTCGACTCAGAAATGTGAACGTACCAGATTTGCCGTTCTGAGATAAAGCCATAGTCTGACGCATCAAAACCCAACTCTCTCAGTCCATCGCTGTATCGTTTTGCATTCGCCTCCGACCTAAATGCTCCTACAATCACGTAGTCCGCAAAGTTCATCTCTGCTGAGTGGCTACCTCTCTTGACAAATTCGTGACGTTCCGCATTTGGATGATTGTCCTCACCATGATGATCAGCCGCGTTATCCTTATGTATCTCAAGGCGGCTAAGCTTCTCCTCTTCATCGTCATGATGAACTGTTGGTGTGGGTGGTGGGCTATCATTCTTGTTAGTATTGTTGAAGACATCATTGAGCCCTATGGCGTCACTTCGTCTCGGGCCACCATCATGAATCGGTCCGGTTGGCGGCTTTGGCGTTGGCTCCACGGGTGTCACTTTTGGTTCTTCTGGCGGTTTCGTTGCTACAGTCTTCTCAGGAGCGGTCTTCACCACCTTTTTAGGTGTATTCTTCTTGGCTAGCTGTTCCTTTCTTTTCTTCGCGAGTTCCTTTTGTTTTTGTTTCTTCCGTGCCAGTGCCGACTGCTTGGTTTTTCCATGAATACCGGGTTTCTCGGTTTCTACAAATGAATAATAAGGTTGGTTCTTTTGTCTGCCTCCAAAAAGGAGTGCTAGGGTAATTTCATGAGATGGTTTATTGAGTTCATTGGCACCCGTGTTCTTCAAGGTATATGCATACCCTATCGCCAGTTGATTGTTCGGCTTAAAACCACCTACACCGGAAATTCCAAAGTCTTGCTTGTACGATCCTCCAATCCACACCTTGTGTTGAAGATGAAACACTCCCGAGAATTCAAACTGCGAGGGCAATGATTGGTTGTATCGATAAATCAAATACGGCTCAAAGACATTTTGATCACCTGCAAAATAAAGTCGGTAACTGGCATGAACCAGAGCCGATTCGAACGGACTTATTTTCTCGATATTAAATGCATCGCTACTTAGATATCTTGGCTGAATGATGTTGGGCAGCGCAAGCCCAATATGAAAATCAGAAGTATGAAATGACACACCCGCACTTCCAAGTAGCTGAAAATTGTTGTCCAGTAAATCTGCCATGATGGGATCAGATGGTGAGGTGGCCCCAAAGTTTAGTGCCGTCATGTCTACTTTATTCCATCCTGCACCGATGGACATTCCAAATCGGAACATACTGTTGTTGGGAAGAGGAATAGTATAGCCACTGGAAAAGAGTAACGAAGAAGCCGTGAGTAGTCCTTGCGTATCATTAGTAAGATTGACACCAAAGCTTATCAACTTAGAAGTCGTTCCTTGAAGGCTTGCATTGGCAATAGATGGTGCGCCACTGATGCCGGCCCATTGTTTTTTGTATGAAAGATAAAGAGCAGATTTTCCGTCAACTCCGGTGAGCGAGGGATTCACCAACGAGGGATTGATATAGAACTGCACAAAGTTGCTCACATCCTGCCCATACACCGACTGGAAGGAGAACATTAGCGCAACTATCTTGACAGAAAGAGTACAAAATGATACTTTTCTCAAAAGTTTCTTCTTCTTTGCAAGTCCAATTTAAAGCCTTTTTACAAACTATTTTTAAAAGTGCGAAATTGGGCACAATATAAGAATCAACTTTTATTCACGCGTGAAAGGCAATGTAACCCATTTGTTGTTGGCTTTTTTGATCGTTGGTTCAACACCTGTGATGAGTCAGCAATTTTCGTTGGGTGTTAAAGCAGGCCCATCGATTACCACAGGCCGGTTCAAAGATTCAGACCTGCGCGATAAATTCAACACCAGACCCGTGATTGGATTCACAGCGGGAGGACTAATCTCATTTCCCTTGAGAGGGCACTATAGCTTTATCTCCGAGTTTGCATATTCACAAAGTGGAAAAAAAATAAAATTCAACAACAACGAATGGACCAACACCGCCACTTTTAATTTTATCGACCTCTCAATGGCGTTAAGGAGAGCGTATGAATTCAGACTTGGCCCAAATATAAAGTCAGATGTGTTTTTGAACATTGGCCCTAAGGTATCGTACTGGCTCGGAGCCAAAGGTAAAATTCAGGCAGCAGGAGACCCCACCGACTTCGACATTATCTTCGGTGAAACACCAGGCTCCGATATTTTTGTGAATTACTATAACAATCCAAATCGCTGGTTGTTTGGAATTGACATTGGAGCCGGAATCAATGCACCCATCACTGCTACTCAAAAAGTATTTGTAGAGGTAAGGGCTTCGTTAGGACAAACTAATCTCGGAAGGACAGATAGCTCAAGCACGATGGCCATTTTGGGATTTGAGGACGATCTGAGGATGAACCTCAAAACATTTAGCGTGACAGCCTCCTACACCTTTGATTTCGACCTGAAGCAGTCAAAGATGGGCAGAAGCACGAAAGACCGGTCCATTCGAAAGGAAAGAAAAAGATAACCTCGCCTCCGAAAATAGATGTTGAAATTCGACTAGGTTTGTAAATTCGGGATTACAACCCACCTCTAAATCCTAATAAAACTAATTACTGTCGAATATGAACAACCGAAGATTACCCATTATTATTGTCAGCATTATTGGATTCATCGTCTTCATGACTTTGTCATCCAGCTTGTTCTATACTATTGAAGCTACAGAACGCGCTGTCGTATTTTATCCTTTTGGAAAAGGATTGGATAAAGACAACGTGATGACGCCCGGGCTCCATTTTAAGGCTCCCTGGAATGATGTTTACACCTACCGCGTAAATGAGACCAACTCTGAGGAGAACATGGATGTCCTCGACAAAAACGGTCTCTCTATCCACATTGATGTCAGCGTCCGTTTTTACCCGCTGCCAGAGAAGATCGGTTTTGTGCATGAAAATTTTACCCGCGATTACGTTAATATTCTCGTAATACCAGAAGTAAGATCTACCGTCCGTCAAGTGATGGGACGGTATACAGCCGAGGAGATATATTCTACCAAACGGGCCGAAGTTGAGTTAAGCATTAAGGAAGAGACAGAGACAACACTCAGCAAGAACTTTGTTCATGCTACTGCAGTGCTCATTCGCTCAATCGAACTACCCCAGCAAATCAAGACAGCCATCGAAAATAAACTACAACAGGAACAGGAGGCCTTGGCTTACCAGTTCAGACTCGATAAGGAAAGAAGCGAAGCAGAGCGTAAGAGAATTGCTGCTGAAGGTGAATCCCGTGCCAACCTTATCATTAATAACAGTCTGACAAACAACCTTCTGAAAATGAGGGGAATCGAGGCAACACTGGAGCTGGCCAAATCACCCAATACCAAAGTGATCGTGGTAGGTGCAGGAGATGATGGCATGCCGCTCATCCTGGGTAATAACTAGGGTTAATAAATCGAACTGATTATTTTATTCTAATACCAGAGAGCCCTATTTTAGGGGAAAAGTAGAAATTTTAACGAGGAACGTATGTCGAAGACCGCAGAACTAAGTATTGACGGAAAAACCTATTCCCTCCCCCTTTACACAGGCAGTGAAAACGAGGTAGCAATTGATATCAGTAAACTGAGGGACCAAAGTGGAGTGGTAACCCTGGATCCGGGTTATAAGAATACCGGTGCAACCACCAGCGCCATCACCTATCTTGATGGAGACAATGGTATCCTACGGTACCGTGGATATTCCATTGAGGAACTGGCCGAAAAGTCAACCTTCATCGAAGTAGCCTATCTGCTGATCTTCGGTGAGCTACCTGGCAAGGACCAATTGCAGCGCTTCCGCGATGACATCAAGACACATACGCTCGTACACGAGGATGTAAAAAAGATATTGGACGGCTTCCCCTCTACGGCTCATCCCATGGGCGTCTTGGCTTCGCTGTTCTGCTCTCAAACCGCGTTCTACCCTGAGTCGCTCGATCCTAACAGAGCCTCCGAGGGTGTGTACATGAGCATCATCCGCTCCATGGCCAAAATGCCAACCTTTGCAGCCTGGGCTTACAAAAATGCATTGGGTCACCCGGTGAACTATCCGGACAACCAGCTGGAATACTGCTCTCGCTTCCTTAAAATGATGTTCGCCCTTCCGGCAGAACCCTACGTGCCAGATCCGGTGATCAGTGATGCAATGGACAAACTACTTATTCTTCATGCCGACCACGAACAGAACTGTTCAACATCGACTGTTAGAATGGTGGGGTCTTCACAGGCCAGCATCTACTCTTCTATCTCCGCGGGTATCAACGCGCTATGGGGACCCCTTCATGGTGGTGCAAATCAGGAAGTGATCATCATGCTGGAGAACATTGTGAAAGATGGCGGCAACATCGACAAATGGATTGCGAAGGCAAAAGACAAAAATGATCCATTCCGACTGATGGGATTTGGTCACCGCGTTTACAAGAACTTTGACCCCCGTGCGAAGATCATCAAGAAGGCAGCCGATGATGTGCTTGCGAAGCTAGGCGTCAAAGATCCGATCCTTGATGTAGCCAAAAAGCTTGAGGACATCGCCCTCCGCGACAGCTACTTCATCGAGAGAAAACTTTATCCAAATGTTGACTTCTACTCAGGTATCATCTACCGCGCATTGGGCATTCCGGTGGAAATGTTTACTGTGATGTTTGCCATTGGTCGTCTGCCAGGGTGGATTGCGCAGTGGAAAGAGATGCGTGAAAACAAGGAGCCTATCGGAAGACCAAGACAGATTTATACTGGTCAGAAGGAGCGTAAATACATCGACATTTCTAAGCGCTAAATTATCATACTCACTATATTTAAGTCTCCCGACAAAATCGGGGGACTTTTTTTATGAGCTTAACAGACGATTTCAATCTGGCAGCAAGTCAGTCCAAGGAACTGACCAAACGCCCATCTAATGACGAGTTATTAGAACTCTACGCCTTGTTCAAACAGGGCAGCGAAGGTGATGTGGCCGGTGATCGCCCCGGAGGATTTGACTTCAAGGCAATCGCAAAATATGATGCGTGGGCAGGCAAAAAAGGAATGAGCCGTGATGACGCCATGCAAAAATATGTTGACCTGGTGGCCAGGCTCAAAGCGCAATACAGTTAGCATTGCATTTATTTTATCAACCTCTTATTAGTGAAGGCATCGACCACCTTGATGCAGATGAAGCCCGTCATGCAACGCGTGTAATGCGTCTTCAAAAAGGTGACGAACTTCAAATCACAGACGGCAAGGGATGTTTCTATCGCTGTGTCGTTTCGGACACCACCAAGCACGAATGCTATTTCAAAATAGTTGAAAAAATACAAACACCGTTGCGGGATTACACCATTCACATCGCCATTGCGCCTACCAAGAACCTGGATCGAATGGAGTGGTTTGTTGAAAAAGCAGCGGAATTGGGAATAGATAAAATAACATTTATTTCCTGCGACAACTCTGAACGTAAATCCGTCAATATCGAGAGGCTGGTCAAGAAGGCCATCAGCGGTATGAAGCAATCAAAACAGTCGCGGCTTCCGCAGGTTGAGGACATCGCGAGGTTTGAAAAAATACTGGATACAGATGGAGAAAAGTTTATCGCCCATGTCGACATCGGAAACCCCGCTCAGCTGAAAGATGCAAGGCCGAAAAGCAACTATACAGTTTTGATTGGGCCTGAAGGTGATTTTAGCACTGACGAGTTGTCACTTGCGACAAAAAAGGGATTCAAAAAAGTATCATTGGGTGCAACAACTTTGCGAACAGAAACAGCAGGAATCGTTGCTTGCCACACTTTACACTTAATCAACTCTTGAGTTGACATCAAACTGACTTATAGGTTATCTTCGAAAGTTTCATTTTATCTATGACCGCCACAGAAGCAAAAAAAGAAATTGCACGACTTACTGAGGTAATAAATCATCACAACGACCTCTACTATCAAAAACACAAGACCGAAATTTCGGACTACGAGTTTGATCAATTACTTGAAAAGCTGACTCAACTGGAAGTGCAGTTTCCAGAACTGCGTGAACCCGACTCCCCCACCCAACGCGTGGGCGGCACGATTACCAAATCATTCAATACTGTAGTCCATAAATATCCCATGCTTTCGCTGGGAAACACTTATTCAGAAGAAGAACTGATTGACTTCGACAAGCGTGTAGCGAAAGGGTTGGGCAACGAGGCGTACGAATATTTTTGCGAACTGAAATTCGATGGCGTTTCGATCTCGTTAATTTATGAAAATGGAATTCTGGTAAAGGGCGTCACCCGTGGTGATGGTGTACGCGGTGATGACGTAACCACCAATGTAAAGACCATCAGGAACATTCCGCTGAAGATAAAGGGAAAGAACATCCCCGATCAGTTTGAAGTACGGGGCGAAGTTTTCTTATCCAAGACTGCCTTTAAACAACTCAACAAAGAACGTGAAGACATTGGAGAGGAAACCTACGCCAACGCGAGAAACACGGCCTCGGGCACACTGAAAATGCAAAACTCAGGCGAGGTAGCAAGACGAAAATTGGATTGTTACGTTTATTACCTGCTGGGCGACAATCTCAATATTGAATCCCATGCTGAGTCGGTAGCCCAACTTGAGACATGGGGATTCAACGTCTCAGCCACCTATGCGAAAGCGAAAAACATTCAGGATGTATTGAAGTATATACAACGCTGGGAAAATAAGCGTGAGGACCTGCCACTAGAAACTGATGGCGTGGTTTTGAAAGTGAACAGCCTGCTTCAACAACGCAAACTTGGATTCACAGCAAAAAGTCCGCGATGGGCAATCGCTTACAAATACAAAGCACAAAGCCTGAGCACACAGCTGAAATCTGTGACTTACCAGGTGGGAAGAACCGGTGCCATTACCCCTGTTGCGGAATTGGCCCCTATCCTCCTCTCAGGCACTACGGTAAAAAGAGCTTCTCTTCACAATGCCAATGAGATAGCCCGACTGGACTTGAGGATTGGTGACTACGTTTTTGTTGAAAAAGGAGGTGAGATTATTCCCAAGGTCACGGCTGTCGATCTTGCAAAGCGAGATAAAAAAAGTAAACCCATTCAGTACATCACCGATTGTCCTGAGTGCGGTACAAAACTCATTCGACATGAAGGTGAAGCCGCTCACTACTGCCCCAACGACAAAGGTTGCCCGCCTCAGATCAAGGGAAGGATTGAACACTTTATCCAGCGCAAGGCCATGGACATCGATTCATTGGGAGAGAAAACAATCAACCAGCTTTACAATCTGGATATGGTGAAGTCCCCGGCTGATCTCTACGATCTCACCAAAGATGACCTTGCTAAACTCGATGGCTTCAAAGACCTGTCCATAAAAAATTTACTGTCAGGTATCGAGAAGTCAAAAGAAGCACCGTTCGAAGCAGTGCTCTTTGCGCTGGGCATTCGATATGTGGGCAAGACAGTGGCTGAAAAACTGGCATATCATTTCAAAACCATGGATGCCTTGCAAAATGCCAGCTACGAGCAGCTGCTTGAGGCACCTGAAGTGGGTGAAAAAATCGCTCAGAGCCTCGTTCAATTCTTTTCAGACAAAGGCCACAAGAAAGAGATCGAGAGGCTGGGCAAAGCCGGTCTTAACTTCACAGTAGTAGAAAAGGAAACGAAGAAGATCAGCAACAGTCTTGACAACAA
>DAORAG010000113.1:0-8351 GCA_035344095.1 Cyclobacteriaceae bacterium
TAAGCCTCACCGGGAACACCGATCAGGAATACAACATTGACTTTGACTACAATATTGGAAAACGACTTTTTATACATGGCTCCTATGACTCAGACTATAAGTTTGGCACGGGGCTGACGGTGAATTGGTAACCTATGCTACGCATCAATGAATGCATTTTTCTAGTTTCTATTTATGATCGACTCTCTTAAATCACACTGGGAAAAAATCTATGAGACCAAGACCGAATCGGAGTTCAGTTGGTTTCAACGCTATCCGCAAACATCAGTTGACTTTGTTAGGCTATTTAATTTGCCTAAGGGGGCTAACATCATCGACATTGGAGGTGGCGACAGTCACTTGGTTGATGTCTTGCTAGAGCTAGGTTATACAAATGTTACCGTACTCGATATTTCTACGAAGGCCATTGAGCGCGCAAGAGTAAGGTTGAAACAAAAGGCTGAAATGGTTGTATGGATAGAGTGCGACATTGTGGACTTCGAACCGCAAAGGGAGTATGATTTCTGGCACGATCGAGCGGCTTTCCACTTCCTGACAACAGAGATCCAAATCATGCGATATCTTTCCATTTCGCGAAAGGCTCTTAAAACCCATGGATACTTGGTACTAGGTACATTTTCAGACAAGGGACCGCTTAAGTGCAGTGGTTTAGAGATCAGGCAATATACAGAAGCATCCATGTCTGCGTTATTTGAAAAAGATTTCAGACGAATCAAATGCATTGAGGAGATGCACACTACTCCCTTTAATACAAGTCAGAATTTTGTTTTCTGTAGTTTTCAGCGATTGTATAAACCCATACTATGATAAAAAACAAAAAGTTATTAATTCGAAGAATCCACCGTTACATGGGTCTTTTTATTGGTATTCAGTTTCTTGGATGGACAATTAGTGGACTCTATTTTAGTTGGAATGATATTGACAAGGTGCATGGCGACCATCTTCGTGAGTTACCTGCGGCTATTCCCCTAGACGTATACACCGTGTCGCCAACCATAGCCATTGAAAAACTCAGGGAAAAAGAGCCTATTGACTCGATTCACGCGGTCAGCCTCATTCGTGTACTGGATAGGATGGTCTATCAATTGGCTTATTTTTCCGGAGGGGCAGCTGATGGCATACATCACCGCGTACAATATGCGTTAGCCGATGCAGCTACCGGTGACGTGAGAGGAGCACTGACCAAAGACGAGGGGATAGCCGTGGCAAAAGAACAAGTTACAGCAAGGGCAAAGGTAAGTGACGTTGGTTATTTGGAGAAGGTGAACGGGCATCATGAGTATCGTGAAAAACCGCTCCCAGCGTGGGCGATTACTTTCAGTGACCCCGATTGTACGGTTTATGTAAGTGCCGAGCTGGGAACATTTCAGTCTATCCGCCATAATCAGTGGCGCACATTTGACTTTCTGTGGATGTTCCATACAATGGACTATACAGGTCGCGACAATTTTAACAATTGGCTTTTGAAGACTCTTTCTGTCTTGGGCTTGTTTACAGTGTTGTCGGGGTTTGTCTTATATGCAACATCTTCGCTTACGATGAAAAGGTTATTCCGTTGGTTGTCATAATTCTTTGGTTCACAGCCACACAGCCAATGCCCCAGTACAACGAACTTACGAAATGCAAATCATGAGCCAATAGAATCAATAAGCCAAATACTAGGCTTTTTCTACTTTTAGCATTCTTCGAAAATAGAAATCGAAAATTTTAGCAATGCGCTGAATACCTGCAATAAGAGTAAAATAGAACTACTCACAAGAACCTTGATCACTTTGATTCGACAACACCATGACCCATAACTTTGTACCCGGTTTTGTTAATGGCATGATCTAGATCAAGTGCTGAGATTTTTGTATCATCAAATTCTACGATCGCATTTGCTTTTTCGTATGAAGCGATGGTCTTGATGACCCCCGGTAGCTTATTCACTTCATACATAACATGTTCAGCGCATCCCTGACATGTCATCCCGCTGATTTCGAACTCAATGGTTTTCAAATTATCCTCATTAACAACAATGGTTTGCGGCGCTTGATGGGTATAAAATACATGTGCGTAATGAGGAAATGACAGCATTGCCAGGGCAAACGCTGTAATGATTCCCAAAAAGGTCTTGGTATTCAAGAAAGAGATTGCTTTATCGGCTTCACAAACGCATTCCTTCGATTCTATTTTTGGAAACAGCCTTTGATACCAAGCTAAGCCAAGCACCACAATGGTCGCGCCTGCTAAGTAAGGCCTTGCCGGTTCCAGCCATGAGAATGAAGCGGCAACACCCCCAGTTCCGGCAACTAGCGCCAACACCGGGGTGATGCAACATAGTGAACTCATCACAGAGGCAACTAACCCGCTACTCCAAAGACTATTTCCCCTCATTAGCACACGAATTAAAACAGGCTAAGTGTTGTCGACCCTTCTGATTGACAGCAAGCCGGTACCACTGATCCATTGAATGGACATTGCGGAGTGTCCTTGAGTGGGCAATTGACTTTTGGACAAGCCGGGGTGCCCTCCAACGGACATGATGGAGCAGACTTGCTACTTAATTCAAAGGCCGTTGCTCCAAGGCTTGCCAAAGCAACTGCGGTTATGAAAAACGTCTTTTTTAACATAGTTTTTAATTTTTATTTTTTCAAATGTAAGTCTGACTGGGAGGGGGGCTCCAAGCAATTTTTCAAAACATTTTTTCGGATGTGAAGTTCAATTTTGGTGGCCTCTCTAAGCTTTTCTGGTACTTTTTCTAATTCAATTTCAGGGAATATGTTTCGAAGCATTTCAATGTTATGCTCGTACCCGCAGTTTCCGGGACAGTTCTGCCATGAAAACGAAATCTTTTCAGCTAGCGCTTTCCGGTACACCTCGTCAAGTAGCACCAACGTTGCTCGCTGCAAGCCGGCTTGCACTGCCTTCAGTTGCAAAAGAGTTTGATCGGGATATTCATTGTCAACCATCTTCTCCACTGCAAGTAAATGACCAGATAATCCCCGAATTGAATCTCTAAATTCTTTGGTCAGATCTTTTGAAATCATAAGTTTATTTTTTACTCAACAACAACTCCTATTCAGTTGCACAGGAGGGCACTTAACGCTACCGTAAGAACAGAAAACGCAGCAGTCTCCCGGCAATGGCTTTAAAATCACTTTGCAACCTTCGCACTCGTGGAAATACTGACATGCATCCGTTGGCATTTCCTCTTCTTTAGAGAAGCCACACTGAGGACAAGTTAGAATTGACTTATTAATAATAGAAGCTTCCATGATGCTACGGTTTTGCTCCTTCCACTTTTAGTTTATTGATATGTTTAAAAAAAGGTCGCAGTATATTTAAATGATCACCTGTCAGGGAGTAAAAAATAGTCTGCCCAACACGTTTGGCTACGATAACATTTCCATCCTTCAAGCGCCTCAGGTGTTGAGAAATGGCGGGTACGGTCATGTCAAGAATATCACTAAGATCACAAGGGCAAAGTTCTCCCTCCTCTTCAAGTAAATACAGAATTTTAAGCCTTACTACGTTGCCGGAGAGCTCCAGAACTTGTGCAAGGTCACTAAATGCATGATTGCTTGAGGCAACTTTACCTTTGCATGCTTTGATTTGGTTAAAATCTGCAAAAACGCGTATACAGGAGCCTTTGGCCATAACTGCTTGATCTTGGGATCGAAGATATAATTATTTCAGTATTTAAGCAATAACTTAAATAATTGAAGTGGGCAAGTCCTTTTTCAGACCTCATCAACTGAATTTAACGTGCAACACGTTTTCAATCTTCTTACCCATTCTCTTCTCTACCCATCGGGTAAGTTTGCCCGTCTTGTTGTCGGCACCCACAAATCCCACACCCGGACATATCATACATTGACAGTGCTCTGTCAACAACCGAAGCTCCTTGTGTGAATCCACGTAGACAAGTCCGGTTTCTAGCATGCCCGCAACGAAAGAGTCCAACTCAACCTGTGCCCCAATCTTGCTTAGCCACCAATTTATCTTTGTCAGCCGTAAAAACTCATATTTGCATAAATAGGCAATCACGTGATGCTGTTCCAGAGTTAACGTGACGGGCTCCCAGTCCACCGATGGTATCGATGAAACAAAATATTTTTTCGATAAGTCCATATACTCGAAATTCCAACCCCTGCGCCCAGCTACATTAACCATGTTACAGGATAAAAATCGATTAACACCTTCCACTTCGAGATCATCACCAAATATTCCGTGATCCAGATTATACCGGTAAGACAACCGACTCCATATTAATTCAAGCAGGTGAAGAATGGGTTTACCTGAACTTGAGTTATAAAAAGGCCACTTACCATCCGACAAGGTCGAGATGTAAGGCATGCCATTTCCTTTAACCAAACTGAACTGATCATTGATGATGAGGTTTGGAAAATGCAATGGACTAAAGCCATTCGTAAGTCTATGATCGGACAAAAACTGCTGGAACCCTTTGCGCAAACTCTTTTCTGATCGATAGCCCTTGTAGGCGATGACGACTCGGACAGGCAACTGAGCGTCTGTTCGGAGGCAATCAAATATATGTTCCTGTGTAGTGCTCTGGAAAAATCTTCGCAATGGCTTGCTGCGGTGCACACCGGTTTCAAAAATTCCCACATACGCATCCCTCAGCAATCGCCTTCTATACCCACTAGCATCCTCCAAGTCACAGATATCATAAACATTCTTTAGGTTAAAGTACGCCTCAGATAGCAGTTGCTTATTCAGCGTTTTCTTGACCTGAAAAACTGCGATCACTTGCGCCTCGGGGACCACGTACTTTTCTACATAAGGCAACTTCCGACCCTCGCCCTCAATTAAGAGTAAGTCCATTTCATGACTCTTCTCGCCATTTTTATTTTCAATAAATGAACTCGTGACGATGTTAAGTCCTAATCCGTCAAAAACTGCCTTCTCCAAAACGCTTCTGGTGAGACCTTCATACATATCGCCAATGGATGGCCGGTGGGCAATACCCGAACTGTCAATTATGGTTCGACCGGCCCCAATTATGGTGCTCACAAGATCTTCAATGGTGCGGATCATAAACCCTAAATTTAGGAGAAACCCACATCGACACCAATACTCGGCAGCCAACCTAAAATGCCAGCCAATTATCGTATATTACCTACCAAACACAATTTTAACCGCTGGTGTGCAACGACAGTCTGAAATGCCCGAGACGCTCGACAACGAAAGATTTCGGTTGCTTCTAGGGGCAATGCCTGCCAAGGCCATTGAGCTTTTATACGATCACTACTTTGAAGGATTGGTTCACCTTTCAATCAAGTTTGTGAGTGACCGCAACATCGCGGAGGACGTTGTACAGGATACGTTAGTGCACGTATGGGAGCAACATAAAGAACTGAGCAACCACCACGACCTGCCTATTCACTTCTACCTGGCACGGGTAGTCCGAAACAAATCCATCACCTTCTACAAACAGCACCTGAAGCTGATGGACAACTATGCGCAGTTTCTGAACGGCAACCGGGTGCCTTCTCTGGAGCAAACGGTGGAATCGCAACTAATAGATCATGAAATAGCCGAGCGCATCAAAGCCCGTATCGCGACCTTTCCGTACCGCGAACGACAGTGTTTGGAGATGAAAATAGATCGCCTGATGACCACAAAAGAGATTGCTGCTGAATTAGGCATCACGGTGAAAGCTGTGGAAAGGACCATTACCAGTGCGCATAAACGCCTGCGGAAGTGGGCCAAAAAGGAGTTTTGAAAAATTTATTGAAGTAAACACATAGGGTATACCGTCTTTTTTCGAGAGATAACACAAACCGGGATTACAACAATGGACATAGCCCAGCTAATCAGGATTTTGGATGGCACAGCCGATGCAACTGAACGAGATACATTTAGCCATTGGATGGCGTCTAATGAAACCCACCGGCAAGAGTTCAAACAGATACGGCAGCTTTGGCAATTGGCGCAAGGTCCTTGGCCGAAGACCATGGATCAGGAGCCACTGGAAAAGATACGCACTCGTGTGATGCAACGTGCGCGACAACGACAAAGGAAAAACGTAGCAATAACAATGGCTACTACGCTAGTCCTTGTTGTTGGAAGTTGGATGTTCTGGCCACGTGCCGAAAAGTCGGATCTCATTGGAGAGCGGATGACGTTTAATCACCAATCACTGGAAGAAATAGCGATTTTATTAGAAGATAAATTCAATACCCAAATAAGCATCAGCACGCCCGAAACAGAGGTTTGCGTTTTTACAGGAACATTCTCAAAGACTTCTACGCTGGATGACATTATGAATGCTTTATCGCGTTCGCTTGATGTCCGCGTGGAAAGTACACGGTCAGGCTATGCCTGGAAGAGTAAAGGCTGCTAATTTTTTTGACTTTAGAACGAGACTACAACCACTGAGAAAATGAAATTAATGAAAGCACGGTCATGCACCGATCGGTCAGATATGAATTGCTCTCCCTGGAAGCTTGGCTCGCCACCGGCAAGCGACCGGATCGTGCCCTGCTTGGAAAGATCAAAACAGAGGCAACCCGAATCCGCAATGCACTTCTGACAGGTGTACTACTACTGACAGACGAAGCCCACGTGCAGCGCTATGTGCGTGCACACCACTATGGTGCTATTCAATTGCTGAACAAGTGCGCCAGATCATCGGATGCAGAATTGCGCACTGTATTCCTTGAGCTGCTGGATCAAATCGAAACTCACTTTTCAACGTATCTGGACGGAGAAGCGGAGCTTAGCACCATACATCGAAAAATGGTTGCTAACATTTGCAAGAAAATAGTGGATCGGCTTCCCGAACAATTCACCCATTTACAAGTCTCTGTAGAATTGCAGCAAGTTTTTGTTAGCGCCCTGAAAGAAGTTGCAGATAACCGAAAGGCAACCTATCATCATCAATGGCTCATTAATGTGTTGGCAAAGGAACTCGATCAACTTGGTAAAGTGCCGGATACAGATACAGAGCCCACCCTGCGATTGCTATTGCTGAACATGAATCTAAATTCAATCCTGGCATTTCAATACTGGAAAAACTATATCGAACATCGCGTGAATGACTGCGAGTTAAAATCTGATAAGCTGGAAGAGCTCATGAAAGTAACAGAAGAAATTGATAGTATCAACCCAGTACAAGCAACTTCATATCTCTCAAGTTCATTGCCCTTGTGCGATCAACTACGAAACTACATCGGATTAAAAATAGATCAATTAATCCGACACCCCACAGCGCTGGACCAAGCGGGGGCAGATGATTTTCGTGTACGCACCGCCCTTTCAGTTTCACAACTGGCGTGTCTGATAAAAACATTGATTGACAACCGGGTCATCGTCAACCAGAATGTATCTGAATTGCTTCGCTTCATGGCACAGACAATCGTTTCTAAACGTGCAGAAACCATTTCCTTCGATAGCCTGCGGGCTAAGTATTACAATATAGAGTCTGGCACCAGGGATGCGGTGAGGCAGACTTTACAGGCGCTGGTAAAAAAACTAACTTAGGGTCTACTTTGGCCATCATGATCCGAACACAACTCTTCCTATCTTTCCATCAGACATAGTCGAATGCCTTAACTTTGGATGTTACCTTAACAAATAGATAGGTATGGAAAATCTGTTTGAGCCGCCTTCCAGGGAGCTATGGGAGCGAAGAAGTCTTTGGATTGAAAAAGAAATTGAAGAGGCGGAAATCGGAATGAGTTACCTTGCGAGCGAGCATTCAGTGGCGCTATTCTATGATATGCAAAGAGCATATTGCGCTGGAGCGTGGATTTCCGTGGTTGTGATGGCAGTATCTTCAATTGATTCTCAACTACGGGAGACTGAAGCGGGTGAAAACAACATAGGAACTGCCCTGCTCCTTAGAAATTTTTATGCTGGTGAGAAAGATGAAATCGACTGGCTTCGAAAATTGAAAAATAAATACGTCCATCTTAACCTTGATCAGTCATTTCTGGAAAGTGACACCTGGTTTGAAAATCAACCCCAGTTGGAGGTCGATGCCACAAAAGCCATGAAAATCGCGATCAGGGCGTTTTATCAAAGTCCGGGTACATAACATTGATAAGGCTTGTTTAAATTGTAATTTGCATCCGTGTTTTATAGACGAAAAATCATATTGGCCCTGTTGCAACTGTTCGAAGGGCACCTGAATAAAATCCGCCTTCAAAAACTGTTATTCTTATTCACCATTAAACAGTCAAAGGCAGCCTATCACTTCATTCCTTTCAGGTATGGTTGTTATTCCTACTCCGCCAATGCAGACTTAACTACAATGGTGGCCAAGGGTCTCTTAAAAGAATCAAAGAAGGACTTTGTAAAGCTCATAAGGGCAAATTACCTCAAGCAAGTGTCCCCAGATGACC
>DAORAG010000114.1:0-8335 GCA_035344095.1 Cyclobacteriaceae bacterium
AGTTGGTAAACTCCGCTTTCTCCGGAATTGCGAGAACGGGTGCATTGCAAATATCAATAACCGATACTGTCGTTCCTCCAAGCACCGCCTTCTTCAACTTGCTGGCACCCCTGCTACCCATGATGACAAGATTGATTTTATTGGCCTCAGCAAATCTCTTCACTGTGTCAGCCACTGTGTGAGATTTAACCGCCTTGAAAGAAACTTTAGCCTTGCCTTTCAATGTCGAATTTGCTTCGGCAACCAACTTAGCCCCCTCCTCTTCAGCAATGGTGAAAAGTGACCTTTCGATTTGTTTGAGTTTCAAATGGGATTTGGGCACTCCATCTAACCGCACCACATTTAAAATTGTGTAATCAGCTTCAAGCTTGCCTGCCATCTTAAGGCCGTAGCTGATCGCTATTCTGGATAAGTCGGAGAAGTCTGTAAGAATAAGGATTTTTAGAGCTGCCATAGGTTGACTTTGAGCAGGCTAAAATAGATCATTCGAACCCATCATAAAAATAAAATTATGGGTACGGGATGTGGCGAAACTTGAATTATCGCTTGAGAAATTTGTAGGTCGCTCTCAATCCTGACTCTTCGTCTTTGATGGAAAGAAAGTAGTACCCTGACGGAAGGTCTTTCACCCGAATCCTGACTTCATAATCGTCCACTAATTCGCGATCCAGATTGAGCACATTGCCTATAACACTGTGCATTGCCAGTTTGGCTGAAGCAGCATTTGGAGTTGGCAACTTCACAGACAGGTATTCTGTCGCAGGATTGGGGTATAATTGAACGAGCCTATCCAACTGACCCGTTTCAGTATATAATGATCCCTCGGCCGTCTGGCTGACTGCTGGTGCCGAAAGGCCCAAAACAAGCCCAAAAACCAATAAATAACTGATGATTTTCACTACTGCTATTTACGTAATACACCCAGTGAAGGGTTTACTTAAACATTAAGTTTTCACTATTTATGGCTATTTGACGCAAATTGTAAGCCAAAGGTTTAAATGTGACCGGCTTTAGACCTGAAATTGTCGAAAGGCGGCTGGAATAGTGTCTATTATGTCTGATGCTATTAGCCCATAGTGCCCTTTTTCAAAAGCAGCGAGATCTCCAGCTGCCCCATGAACATAAACGCCAACTATTCCGGCATCGAGAGCTGTGTATCCCTGGGCAAGCAAAGCCATCAATACACCGGTCAAAACATCACCACTTCCGCCTGTTGCCATCCCGGGATTACCTGTTGAATTGAAATATACGCGACCATGCTGATCAAAAATTGCAGTGTATGCTCCTTTCAGCACGACAATTCCTTCGATTTGTTTGGCCAACTGTTTACCCTTCTCCAATTTTTCAAAATCGTTTGCCCATTCTCCAACCAATCTTCGAAATTCGCCAGGGTGCGGAGTGAGAATGCTACCCTTCGGAATAAGATGCAGAAATTCTCTGTTCGCTGAAATAATGTTTAAACCGTCTGCATCGATGACCATCGGCTTCTCTCCAGATTTTTCCAGCAGCTGTCTCACTCCATCGGTGGTTAATTTTTCTGTGCCCAGCCCAGGACCTAATCCAATGGCCGAAAATTCACTTGGGTTATCCACACCAGAAAAAAATTCATCTGTGTCATCAACCTGAGCCATGGCTTCCGGCACTGATGTCTGAATTATCTCATACCCACTTTTTGGAACATGAACTGTTAGCAACCCAATTCCGGATCTCATTGCCGCACGAGCTGCCAGCACACACGCGCCCATCTTACCATAACTTCCCGCAACCAGCAGGCCTTTACCAAAATCGCCTTTGTGTTGAAATTTGGTTCGGGTTTTAATTTTCTTCCTGACCGACTTTCTATCGATCAAGTAATAATCACAGTCAACTTCTTTGAGAAACCTGGAACTCAATCCAATATCTACCACAATCAATTCACCAACCCGGTCCGCATTTTCCGGCATCAAAAATCCAAACTTGGGCGCTTGAAAGGTTACCGTAAAGGCAGCGCTTACGCAAGATGTGTTTGTCACCTGATCAGCAAACATGCCTGATGGAATATCAATACTCACGCAGGTAGCTGGAGAATTGTTAATCGCCTCGATAACTTCTGCGTAAAACCCCTCAACCGGTCGACTTAGCCCCGAACCAAACACTCCGTCTATCAATACATCACAGTCATCAAACGGATTGCCCGCAACTGTCCCACTCAACTCAACCGGTTTCAGCTTTTCCGCCAGTCTTTCCTTGTTGACCTTAAAGTCAGCTGACTCAAGAACGGTACCCTTAGCTACCCAGACCTGAACAGTAAAACCCCAGTTGTGAAGCATTCGTGCAATGCCGAGCCCATCTCCACCATTGTTACCAGTACCACATACAACTCCAATTCTTTTCGTGGTATCGAAACGCTCGGTAAACCATTGTGTGAAGGCCTGGCAGGCTCGCTCCATCAGATCGATGGAGGCAATAGGCTCATTCTTAATGGTGAAGGAATCCCATTCTTTGATTTGTTCACTATTTAGTATTTTGAGCATGCCAAAAACGAAGATAATTAATCCTGAACTGAGTTTTTGAAAACCCGGGGCTTCAGATGGATATAAATACGCTTGAAGAGTTAAGAGATAAACAACTCATTTCGCAGGATCAGTTCAATAAGTTTGAACCTGTCATTTCAGGAAAACTTGTTTCTCTGTTTTATGAGCTGCGAACACTACTTTACCTGGGCGTTCTGTTGTTCACCAGTGGAGTAGGTATTCTTGTTTACGAAAACATTGGCGAGGTAGGTCATATTATCGCCATCGGTTTGCTGTCGCTGGTCACCCTCGCCTGTTTTTGGTTTGTGGTTACTAAAGGCGTGCCTTTTAGCAAGGATCAAGTTAGGCCGCCAACTCCTTATTATGACTATATCGTATTACTGGGAAGTCTGCTTTTTATTTCCGTACAAGGCTATCTTCAGTTTCAATATCAGATACTCGATGAAAATCTTGGCTGGAGCACTTTGATATCGGCTGTGATTTTTATTACCGTGGCATACCGGTACGATCACATTGGTGTGCTTTCTCTCGGAATCACAGCACTTGCCTCATTCTTCAGCCTCAGCGTATCTCCGCAAAAGTGGTATAGCAGTGAGTTTTTGGAAACTGCTAATTTGCATATCACCGCTATTTACTTTGGTGCGGCACTCTGCGCAGCGGCAATGGCGCTGGATTGGAAATCAATCAAGAAGCATTTCACATTCACCTACATCAATTTCGGGTTGCTGATATTTTTTGTTGGGGCTACAGCAGGGTTGTTTGAAGGGCTTCTCTATGGAATTTACCTATTGCTGATCTACGGTGGATGTGCGTTCGCGGTATTTTATGCCAATCGTGAAAGATCATTCTTATTTTTGCTGTATGCATTTGTATTCGCATACATTGCTACCACTTATTTACTTGCCGACTGGGTTTTCAGCGAAGTGCCTGAACTCATCTTCTACTACTCCATCATCTCTTGTGGGGGGTTTGTCTACTTCATTGTTTCCTACAAGAAATTTTTCAAGCGAAAAGAATGAGAAGCGCGTACGTAGAAAATTGGATTCACAACCTGGGTGTAATTAAGGATGCCAAGTCATTTCTTAAGGCCGATTGGATTTCTAAAGACCAATACGAAAAAATTGGAGAGACCTACGCCAGCCCACTTTATCATCCGAATTTCTTGATTCGCATTCTTCTCTTTGTTGCTACCCTTCTTGGTATTTCGGGTGTTACCGGTCTCTTTGCGCTCTTCGTTGCACAGGGTGATGAGGTATTTATTTCAATTGCTTGTATGGCCTATGGTATCGCATCGTTCTTTGTAGTTGATAAGCTTTTTATAAAAGACAAAAAGCATTACAAAAGCGGAGTAAATGAGGCCATCATCTACCACAGTTGTGGATTCACGATCGGTGGGTTTGCAGGGCTCACCGACTTCTCAACAACACCATTCCTTCTTTTCAGCCTGGTTGTATTAACTTTTGCAGCCATCCGTTATTTGGATCTCATTTGCACCATAACTTCTTTTGGCTTCCTCGGCTTCACGCTGTTCTATCACTTTTATGAGTGGGGAGGTATTCTGCAGCAAATCATCCCATTCGCATTTATCATTTGTTTTTCAATCGCGTACTTTTTGTCCAGGAAATACAGGAAGAGAATAGAACTTAACTTATGGAACGATAATCTGCTGATTGTTGAAGCACTAAGTCTGGCAGTGGTGTACCTGGCGGGAAACTATTTGGTGGTGAGGGAACTGAGCGTCAATCTGATGGGGTTGGCCCTTGAGGGCAATGAAGACATTCCCTTCGCATTTATCTTTTATTTACTCACTATAGCAATACCGATACTGTATTTATGGTTTGGGGTAAAAAATAAAGACCTCGTTCTGCTAAGAGTAAGTCTGATCGTTCTGGCTTTCTCTGTTTTTACATTTAAATATTATTACGGCTTCAATCGTCCGGAGATTACATTGACCATTGCCGGCATGGCCTTGCTTGGTATCTCATTGTCCCTTTTCAACTATCTCAAAGTAATGCGATCGGGCTACACCCGTGAAAAATTGCTGTCTGAAAAATGGAGCAGCATGAATGCCGAAGCATTTATTATTTCTCAAACCCTCGGAGGAAATCAAGTGAAAGTCAGTGAGCATTTTGAGGGACAAGGTGGTGAATTTGGTGGCGGAGGTTCTAGTGGAAGTTTTTAATCAGATAAATCAGTATGACGGAGACGTTAGATAAAATGCTAGGGATCAAATATCCGGTAATCATGGCGCCCATGTTCCTGATTTCGAACACCAAAATGATCAAGGCGGCCCTCGACAATGGAATCACAGGAGCATTTCCTGCGCTGAACTATCGAACAGATGCAGAACTTCGAGCAGCAATCAATGAGATCAAGGCTCACTCGGACAAACCGTTTGGCGTTAACCTGATTGTGAATAAATCGAATCCTAAGTATAAATCGCAACTCGAAACACTTCTGGAATTAAAGGTGGACTTCATCATCACCTCACTAGGCAATCCAAAAGAAGTAATCGACAGGGCGCACGAAAAAGGTATTAAGGTTTTTTGCGATGTCGTTGACCTAAAATATGCTCAAAAGGTAGAAGCCCTGGGCGCAGATGCCTTGATCGCTGTCAACTCAAAGGCAGGGGGACATGCAGGCAACATTGAACCTAAAGATCTCATCACTTTACTAAAAGAGAATTGCAATATCCCAATCATTTCTGCCGGAGGGATAGCAAGAGGTGTCGACTTAAAAGATGCCATTCAGTGGGGAGCAGCTGGTGCATCTGTCGGAACGATCTTTATTGCTTGTGATGAAGCTGATATTTCCCATGACTACAAACAGGCAATTGTCGACTATGGTGCCAAAGATATTGTAAGAACCACAAAAATGTCGGGCTCAGCACTCACTGTCATCAATACTCCGTACGTGCAGAGCATCGGTACCAAGGCTAATTTTTGGGAGTGGCTTCTTAACAATAATAAGAGCCTAAAAAAATATGTGAAGATGTTTATTGCATTCAGGGGCATGAAGCAAGTCGAAAACGCTGCAAAAAAAGCGACCTACAAATCTGTTTGGTGTGCGGGGCCCGCTATTGAATACGTAACCAGCATAAAACCAATCGCGCAAATTATTAACACGCTTACGCACGAATATGAAGCCGCATAGGCAACCGCATTCGCTGCTGTTTCGTTGGGTTTAGTTAAAACAGAACTGAATAATGAAAATCTCCCCTTTCAAACTTGAACGATATTTCGACAAATATGAGTTCTCGGCACCTTACCTATTAAGCAGTTCGGATTGTGAACCCATGATTCTTGACGAATTATTGGAAATGGATACTTCCGGTATCGGCTCCGAATTTGGAAAGATAAAACTGGGATACACTGAAGCGAAAGGAAACCCTGAGCTAAGAGAAGAAATCAGTAAGCTCCACACCCACATCACTCCGGACGATGTGCTTACCCTTGTGCCTGAAGAGGGAATTTTCATTAGTATGAATGTACTTCTGGAAAAAGGAGATCATGTTGTAGCAACGTTTCCCGGATATCAATCTCTATATCAGGTGGCAATAGACATTGGCTGCGAGGTGTCAAAATGGGAGCCTGATGAAAATCTCAATTTTCAAATCAGTGATCTTCAGCGACTGATAAGACCAAATACCAAATTACTGGTGATCAACTTCCCTCATAATCCAACAGGATCACTGTTAACCAAAGATGAACTAACGGAAGTAGTTGACCTGTCACGCCAGCACAACATCACGATTTTTTCGGATGAGATGTATCGTTTTATGGAGTATGATGCAACCAACAGACTTCCATCGGTTTCCGATCTGTATGAGCAATCCATATCATTGTTCGGGCTTAGCAAAACGTTTGGCCTGCCCGGGCTGAGGCTGGGGTGGCTTACCACAAGGAACCGAGACCTGATGGAACGATTGATCACGTTCAAGGATTATACAACCATTTGCAATAATGCTCTTTCGGAAAAACTTGGAATAATTGCATTGCAACAAAAAGAGAAAGTTATTAACCGAAGCCTCTCCATCATTCAGACCAATCTTGCCCAGATAGAGTTATTTGCGAAACAGAATGCGCATTGGTTTAAGTGGAGAACACCAAAGGCAGGCTCCATCGCCTTTCCAAAGTTGGCTATCCAGAGATCAGTAATGGATTTCTGTCAGGATCTGGTGAATAAAAAAGGAGTAATGCTCTTACCCCACAATGTCTATGATTTTAGCAGACCACACGTGAGAATTGGTTTTGGAAGAAAAAATCTTCCCGAAGTGCTCAATGTGTTTAGCACTTATGTGAAGGAATCCGCTTTATAAATCCCTTCACACTGGCTTAGAAATATCCAATTTATTCTAAGGGGCCTCCTGGCCGAAGAACTGATAATTGAGCGGAATGTATTTTTTCCATTCCTCAGGCACTTGGCTTTCCTCAAATATCGCATCAACAGGGCAGGCAGGCACACAAGCATCACAATCAATGCAGGTGCTCGGATCGATGTACAACTGTTTTCCAGCTGGGTCAAAACCAGCTTCCTTCACCTCTTGTCCACTTCCGGTTGTGCTAACCGGTCCATGAATGCAATCAACGGGGCAAACATCTACACAGGCGGTATCACAAGTCCCCACACAAGGTTCACATATAGTATAAGGCATAATGATTAATAGTATTAGTGATCAATGTAAGTTGGCGCCATGAGCAGCGTCATTTGAAAAATATGAAATAAAATCGAAATCGAAAAAATAATAGCGGAATTCAAATTGTTATTGTGATAGAGGCAGGGTAAATTTAAATAATCAGAAATCTTATGAGTGACACCATAACAAACGGTAAGAAAACTACCGTTGAAAGGGACAAAGTTGTAATACGCTTTGCTGGTGATTCAGGAGATGGAATGCAGCTAACGGGCTCGCAATTCAGTTTTACATCAGCATTATTCGGCAACGACTTAGCTACTTTTCCGGATTTTCCGGCAGAGATACGTGCTCCATTGGGTACAGTGGAGGGAGTCTCGGGTTTTCAGGTACAAATTGGTGGCGTAAACATTTACACCCCCGGTGATCAGGCCGATGTGCTCGTAGCGATGAACCCGGCTGCATTGCAATCCAATTTGCGCTATGCAAGGCAGGGCGGAACAATTATTGTCGACATGGATGCATTCGACAAACGAAACATCGAAAAAGCAGGATTTAAAAATAACCCTATTGAAGACGGTACCCTGGATGCATACAATGTTGTAGAAGCTCCGATCTCTTCACTGACAAAAACTGCGCTTGAAGGCATTCAGTTGGACAACAAAAGTATCATGCGGTGCAAAAACATGTTTGCGTTAGGCATGATGTACTGGTTATTCGATCGTCCTCTTGGCGACACCGAAAAATATCTTGACGGTAAGTTCAAAAAAATGCCTGCATTGGCCGAGGCCAACAAGAAGGCATTACATACCGGATATCATTTTGCTGAGACTATCGAGGCATTGCCTTCCATGTACAAGGTACCTGCCGCCAAGATTGAGCCCGGAAAGTATCGACATATTTCTGGTAACATCGCAACTGCGTGGGGTTTGATGGCCGCATCTGAAAAGTTAGGTATAAAGTTATTTTACGGATCGTATCCTATCACCCCAGCCAGCGATATTCTACACGAACTTTCTAAGCACAAACATCTCGGCATAGTAACCCTGCAGGCTGAAGATGAAATAGCTGCTGTGTGCTCGGCAATAGGAGCCAGTTACGCAGGACAACTGGGAGTAACCGCCTCATCAGGCCCCGGTATCGCCCTAAAAGGGGAAGCCATCGGACTTGCTATCATGGCAGAGATTCC